>JBEVXV010000266.1:0-7559 GCA_040505915.1 Sedimenticola sp.
CATCTGTAGAATAAATAGATAATTTCAGACAGCATTGCTTGGTTGAATGGTTCTGGGGTCAAAAACGAAGTGAAATGGGAAGTGTGAGGGGCAATTATTGAAATCGATGCAAGATGACTCATACCAGCGGTAAGAGCGGGTGGAGTTGGTCGTTGATGGAGTCGTGAAAACTAAGTGCTATAGAGCACCCTTGATTCCCCCATTCCCTTGAAGAATTGTTGCCCGAGCTGTTTAGCAGCCGCTCTTATTTTAGCAACCGACCCCAGCACAACAGGATGAGGTCGGCCTTTGTGGCCACGAAGGTGGTTAATAAAGGCATCAGGCTCCAGTCCCATGTGTTGTAATATAGGCGGTATATCTGATGGAATAGCACCCCGCTTACCCTCCCTGATCGCTCTACCGGCCCAATCTACTAACTCCAGATAGTCGATGGTGGTGAAGCCGATGGCATTGGGGTGTTTATCATCTCCCTGCTTCACCAGAGGCATCAGTATGGGTCTGTTTTCAGATGGAGTGGGTTGATTAAGCGCTTCCCGTATACGCTGCTGGATAGAGGTGTAGTCACTCTCTTCAGGGGTAGCGGCTATATTTGCCCGGATGGGGTTGAGGTCAACATACCCCATACAGGTAAGAAGGGCAGCTTCATCCAGTAGGGCCTGGCTTTTGAAACGCCCCTCCCAGAATCTGCCGGTACAGTTATCCTCCTTGTTGGCTCTACGGGCCAGATGCTCATTCAGGCAACGCATAAACCAGGAAATATCACAGAGACGCTCACGCCAATCGGAGAATATCTGGTGGACTGTATCAATCTCAGCCTGTGTGGTAGTCTCACCAAGAGCGTAACGACTGACCAATACGGGGAGTGAGAAGAGCTGTTGCCACCGCTCCATCAGCTCAGTTTCTGACCAATTATCAACAGCTTGCCGGTCAACACGTAAAACTAGATGATAATGGTTCGCGAGCACAGAAAAGGCAGCGATATCAATTGCAAACAGAGAAGAGAGTTCTGTTAGGCGGTCAACTACCCACGGCTTTCGGTGCTCGAAGTTCTTGCCGGTTAGCGAGTCTTCGCCACAGAGGAAGGCGCGCCGTACACAGCGGCTTATGCAGTGATAGTAGGGTGTGCTGTCGAGGCTGATGAGGGCTTTTCTTGGCTTTGGCATGTCGCTCATTGACTTACGTAGTTCTTTGTATGTTCTTATTGCATTAACATGTTATGGGTAGATGTCAAATGATGGGTGTCCTCTCTACTCTGCCGATGGATAACTTTCAGGTGGGTGTTATTGCACCCCAATGGCACGGATTTTTTGAGACATTACATTAGTTGCTGTTGAGCCCGCAGGTTTTCAACAGTTTGAAGCCTTGTGACAGCTCTGAGCTGGTAAGGCCTCCAGTGGTTATGCTGCTCAGAGGCCAGCTGTTCTCCCAGACTTTTTTATCGCCACTGTAGGTCATAAAGCTCACCTCCTCAATAAAGTCATTAATGATCCCTTGTGAGCGGTTACCGGTAAGAAAAGAGAGCGCGTTCTGGAACATCTCAGGGCTGCGCGACAGCTCATTTTTTGTAATAAGAGTCACCTGAGATGGGTAGCGCGCCGCCAGTATGCGGAACATGTGCTGAATCAGCGCTACGGTTAGAATTCTCTCTTTAATATCTTTTCCTCTTGGGTTTGAAATCTTGCTGACATAGTGGAAAGCTCGGCGGACGGGCTTATAGTTATTGCGCAGAAAGCGGGTGAGAAACTCCGGCTGCTGCACGGCATCTGCTTCACTTTTCAGGTAGGTGTAATCGGAGCCGTGTGCAGCGACCTGTTGTGCCACGATACTCAATGGATCATCAATCATCAGCAGCATCTTACAATCCATATTACGTAGCAGTGCCTCTGTTGCCAGTAAGGCGTGGGTCTCTTTAATTACGCAGAATCTGGATTTTCCCTTGGGGGGTATTTGCTGCTTACGACATTCACGTATTGACTGATGAGTGAGCAGATCATAAACATGAAAAAGTGGATGATCATGGGGGAGTGTTTTGCTGTAATTCAGCGCAAGATTACCTTCGCCTTTATTGAAAGATAATCGGGGAGTGAAATTTTCCAGAGGGCCGTCATGTACATCAATTGGTACAGATGATTTTTTCATTAGCTGTGCCAGATAATCGATGCCACTGTACTCAATGCCTCCAAAAAAGAGCATATTTGCCCGATTACAGACGCCACTCGCCTGATGTTTTGGATTGATACGTTTCTTCCAAACCCACTGCTGAATTTTTTCGCTTTTTTTTGTAATGGCTTGAATGTACATTAAAAAATACCACCTAATTTCATATTGATTAGCACTGATCTAATATCGGGTACTGGATGAATTATCAGGTTTTATCTTAGCTATATTGCAAATCAGGAGATCTCTATTGGTTCTCATAGCGACTATGATTACTATCACAAAAAATAATAATCATTTCATTACTATACGGTCTGCGCATAGTGAATCTATAGAGATGGGGTGGATTTTTACCTTTTTTACCTTAATGGTTAAATGGTTCAGCGTATTGCTGGCTTCATGCGTGCTAAAACCCATACCGTCAATGCAGGATATCCTGTGAGTTGTCTTGAAAAGTATTGATTTTATGGGTTGAAATTCCTATTCTTTGGAAAGGGAACGGCATGAAAGACAAGAAAAAAATGGTAGAGAGCATCGGGCTCAACGAGATGGTAGTCGCATTGCGCAAGGATCTACTTACCGCACAGGAAGAGGGGGCTGGTCAGGATCTGCGTTTCAAGGTGGATGAAATCGATATCGAAGTGGATATTGTTACCACCAAGGAGGCGAGCCCGGGTGCCAGTGTGAAATTCTGGGTTTATAACGCGGAATTGAAGACCAAGTTCTCCGAAGTGCGAACACATCGCCTGTGCTTGAAGCTGACCCCGAAAACCTCAAATGGTGATCTGGAAGTCTCTGATGAGGACACCAAGTAAACCTATCCCGCCGGTAGATCACCGTTATCAAGGAGAAACGAGATGGAAAAGAGGTATATCGCTGAGGTCTTCGTCCCAACCCAAGGCAGCAATGGTAAGAAGGGCAAGATTGGCACAGCTTCTCCGGTCGGTGCTGACCTGTTGCTTACGGCTTACCATGTGCTTCATCCGGGGAACAGGGATGAGGCCCCTCCCATACAGATCAGATACTCCGTGCTCGGCACCAAAGGCTCGAAGTGGCAGGATATCGATGAGATTGTCTGGAAAGGGAATAAAGCGCTCGATGCCGCACTGATCAAGATTCAATATCCTGTAGAGCTCAAGAGTTGGGGCTAGTTGCATCGGCGGAGCCGCAGGAGGGGGCGCGCTGGGAAAGCGAGGGCTTTGCGGCAGTTGGTGGAAAGAAATGCTACAAACGGCGGCTAATTCAAAGCAAATGCTTCTAACAAAAAGCTCAACCCGACCGTATGAAGCGTCACGGGTTTTGCAAAAAGAGGCAAAAACTACACCACTTCATACGGCCGGGCTAAACGTTAGGTAAAATACAACTGTAACCTCATGGGTTGCGATTATTGAGCGTTTGGTCTAAACTCCTCCGTATGGTCAAAAGCTTCATACATAAAGGCTTAGAAAAGTTTTACCGTAAAGGTAATAAAGTAGGCATTCAGGCTCGGCACGAAAGTCGTCTCCGTTTAATTCTCGCTCAGCTAAATCAGGCAAAAGTGGTCGATGATATGAATATTCATTCTCTCAACCTTCATGAATTAAAAGGTAATAGGAAGGGAGTTTGGTCAGTGACAGTACAAGCAAATTGGCGAATTACTTTTCGTTTTGAAAAAGGTAACGCTGAAATTGTAAATTATGAAGATTATCATTAGGTGCAAGAATGAAGATGCATAATCCGCCTCACCCTGGAGAAGTTATCAAAGGCTTATGGCTTGAACCAATGGGCATAAGCATAACAACTGCCTCAAAAGCGCTCGGAGTTAGTAGAAAAACTTTGTCTAAAATCATCAATGGAAATGGCAGTGTTACTCCAGAAATGGCAGTAAGATTATCAATCGCCCTAGGTACCAGTGCAGAAAGCTGGATGGGGCATCAAGTCACATATGATCTTTGGCAAATAGAGCAGCATAAAAACGAGCTTCATGTTAAGCCTTTAGAAGCAGCTTAAATCCGCCTAACAAAGCCAATTTACTCGGACAATAACTAGGGTCAAGTTAAATTACATCGGCTCTTCCCCAAATTGTGTGGGTAGAGCGTGATAGAGCGGGCTGAATTCAGCCATCCTGAGTGCTTTCTGCCGGTATAATTTTACTCTGACCCCGGTTATTTGACCCCGGTTATTACCGGTTATTAAAGATAAATATGAGTGATAAAATGCAGCGCATACAGGTGCTCAGTGCCGGTATTTTGAGTTTGATACTCACGATGGGTATTGCACGCTTTGCCTATACACCGATACTGCCACTAATGCAGCAACAAGCCGGTTTGGGGATGGATCAAGGGGGATGGCTGGCTGCGGTCAACTACATGGGATATCTCAGTGGTGCTCTTATCGCCTCGCTGATCAGTGACCTGGTGCTCAAGGACCGTCTCTACCGGGCTGGCTTGGTGGTGGCTGTGCTCAGCACCATCGGCATGGGTCTGACAACTGATCTCTATCTATGGGCGCTGATGCGATATCTCGCAGGATTAACCAGTGCGGCGGGATTACTGTTGGGGTCGGGGTTGATTCTGAATTGGCTGATTCGACATAACCACCGTAGTGAGCTGGGTATTCATTTTGCCGGTATTGGGCTGGGAATTGCTTTTTGTGCGTTGGCGGTAGAGTGGATGACCCTGTGGCTGGATTGGCGTGAGCAGTGGCTGCTGTTTTCCCTGGCCGGGATTGTGCTGTTGATTCCAGCATGGCGCTGGCTGCCCCCACCCGATACCACTGGGCTGACCCGCACAGGCGGGTTGATGAAAGATAATCCACCGTCGAATATTTTTATGGGCTTGTTTATGGCGGCCTATTTTTGCGCTGGTATGGGTTATGTGATCAGCACCACCTTTATCGTTGCAATCGTCGATCAGTTGCCAGGGCTCGGAGGGCAGGGCGCACTGGTGTTTATGGCGATGGGAATCGGTGCCGCGCCTGCCTGCATAATCTGGGATTTGATTGCACGGCGTACCGGGGAGCTGAACGCATTGGTGTTGGCGAGTGGTCTGCAGATTCTGGGTATCTTACTACCCATACTGGATAACAGTCTGTGGGCATCGGTAACAGGTTCTGTTCTGTTTGGCGCTACTTTTGTGGGTATTGTAAGTCTGGTTTTAACCATGGCGGGTCGCTATTTTCCAACACGGCCAGCCAAGATGATGGGTAAGATGACGCTCTCATACGGCGTAGCTCAGATTATCGGTCCGGCAATCACCGGTTGGCTCTCCCGTACAAGTGGTAGCTATGTCGAAGGGCTCTACATGGCAGCAGGCTTTATGGTGATGGGGACACTACTGATGTTTAGTTTGACTCGGGTTGAATCTGTTAGACGTGATCACTTGTGAACGAGTTTTACTTTACAGAGAAAGCAGCCTGATGTAACTCACCCGTGCCTCGATATCGCCCTGGCTGGCTTAATGTGCTTGGCAATGTAGGCAGTCGGTTGAAGGTATCGGTATGCCCGAACCATTAAAAGAAAATTTATCTAGTTTTTGGTCTCGTCGTATTGATGAAAGTAATCGGTTGGTATACATAGTTGACAATAATCAACTTACTATTATTTCCTCTCGCTACCACTATGGAAAATGATTGTAACTATTCAAAGTAAGGTAAGGATTATAATCATCTCCCGCGCAATTAAACTATCAGACAGCCTTATTGAAGATGCTGCAGTGCATGGCAAAGCACTTCATAGATTTCCCCTAAGCAAATAGAGCGCTGGGCACTAATCGGTAAGATCGCAGAGGAAAATCCTGATCTTTCATTGGGATTTGTGGTGGATATTGAAGAAGCCAGATCCGGCGATGTCACAGAGTATAAATTTGGATGAAGGTTGTACAAACCAGGGCCTTTGCAAAGACCATAAAGAGGCTCCATAAAAATGAGAAGAAGGCTATTTAAAATCCTGATATTGAAACGATGAAAGTTGGGAATCTGGCAGGAATAAAGGTCTTCAAATTCAAGATGAATACCAACCAGTTCCTCATGGCATACAAATACGATGATAAAGGATCAATCTTGACACTGATTGCATGGGGCTCTCATGAGAATGTTTATCGGGATCTCAAAAATAAAGTGTGAATGCCAACGCTATCATTTTTAGAACACAGGACAACGGGATCACATTACGGCAGGGGACGGAGTCGAGCACCAACTGAATAGTTACCAGTTCACAACTCCTTTAGATCTCCTCCTTTCATTTTGGTGTTGATGCTCGATGATACCCATTAGATCAATGGACACTGCCAAATGAGAGGTCCAGTGAGTGGGCGGGCAGGGGAATACCGGCAATCTTGGTTGCCTGTACTACGGGGCCACGGGGAAACAGGGTATAGAGGTAACGCTTACCACCCTGCTGTTTGAATTCACTCATCATCGCTTTTAGTAACAGTCTTGCGCTACAGGTGGTGCCGTTTGACTCGCAGTGATGGCGGAGGAAATGGATCACAGCCCAGTGCTCACTGCTCAGTTCAATACTCTCTTCTTTCGCCAGTTCGACGGCCAACTCTTGATTCCATTCATCAAAACTCTTTGGTGGGGTGCTCTTCTCGGTGGCCAATGGATTGCTGATCGGCATGTTCTCTCTCCTTTGGTGAAGGCTCTTAAATTGCCTCTAAATTTGTTACAGTTCATGGGATGTCGGGTATTACCAGTGCAGCGACATCAAATTAAGCATAGTCGCATTTTTGAAAAATAACATATAAATTTACTAAGGAATTATCCAGGATCATTAGAGTTTATTATGAATGATTTCAATATATTGATTAATAAGCATATTATTGCTTTTTTGAGGGCGCTTTATGCGAATTGGTCAAGGATATGATGCCCACCGCTTTGCCCCTGAACGCCGTCTTGTGCTCGGTGGGGTGGAGATAGAGTGCGATCTTGGCTTGGCTGCCCACTCTGATGGGGATGTGTTGGTCCATGCGCTCTGTGATGCCTTGTTGGGGGCAGCGGGGGAGGGTGATATAGGGAAGCACTTTCCAGATAGTAGCGATGACTACAAGGATATCGATAGCCGGATTCTGCTGCGGCGTGTGATGGGTCTGCTGACCACCCGGGCGATGTCGGTTGGCAATGTAGATATCACGGTGGTGGCTCAGGCCCCCAAACTCTCGCCACACATCGGTAAGATGCGTGACAAGCTGGCGGCAGATATGGGTGTCAATGCCTCTCAGGTCAATATCAAGGCGACCACTACCGAAGGCATGGGTTTTGCCGGTCGTGGGGAGGGTATCGCCTGTTATGCTGTGGCACTTCTGGAGGAGCCTACCTGATGGTGGGCGATAAGCTAGAGCCTGCTTTGCTATTGCCGAATCTCCCCTACGCCTTTGGTGGCCCTTGTGGCAGCGGTCTAATCCGTCAGCAGCCAGAAGATTTTC
>JBEVXV010000267.1:0-2018 GCA_040505915.1 Sedimenticola sp.
TTCAGATTTGACCCGCGAAACTCGCCTTCTGAGTTGAAATAGACCTCAAAGAACATACCATTCAGAAGGTCAACCGCTCGTTCCACTGGCAATGATGCAAGCTCACGACGAATGTTCTTTAAGAACTCACATGCTCGATTCTCCCCACCACACGCGCACTGATAGAGATTGCGCCCTAAAACAAAAGAGTCATCCGCGGAAACGCCATCCCAATTTAATGCAATTAGCTTCTGGATCGCTGGATTTTGCGTGTACCAGCTGTAGGACTTAAGGTCAGTTATAATTTTACCAATTTTGTCTCTTAACCTAATTGGGTAATCAACGTCCGATTTCACATCTTCGGAATACGCGTGACGGCCTTCCAGCTTGACTCCAGACTTGGATAGCTTGCGAACTATTAGATCGGCCAATTCCGCCGGGGTTTTTTTGTTGAGGTCTATGTAGCCCGTCGTTCCCAGCATTCCAGGAACTTCAACGGATGGATCAAATGTAGCTGGGAGGATGTACTCACTGCTTTCCTGAAATGCTCGAGCTTGAGCGCTTTTTCTTTCCAAGTTGCCCCACAACTTATTAACATAAAATTCTGAAACAAACATTACGGTGAATAACGCCTGATCCCGATACACTGTGGTCAAATGCTCATATAGATTTTTACCCCACAGATCCTCTTCCTCAAACAGATCATAGAACACGGTTACACTAGCCGCTTGAAGATGATTTGCAACCTCTTCGACATAGTCTCTATCTTCGCCTGCAAAAGATAACGCAATATGATATTTAATCATGCTCAATCCATAAATTATGTGTGCGCTCTAACGCTAGCCGTAACCGGTGCATTTGTAGTGAGCGCAGCGAACGAAAAATGCGTCCGCGTTTACGGCCTGGTTATGCGCTTGCTGCCACCAATGGCTGAACGTGATGCTTTGGTTTGTGAAGAGATAAGTCATGAGTTGCTTGCAGGTTGAGCCAGAATTCTGGTGATGTATTAAACGCCTCGGATAGAAGCCAAGCTGTATCTGGTGACACACCCCTCTTGCCCCTAACAATTTCATTGATTCGTTGAATAGGGATGCCGATATGTGCAGCTACTGCTTTTTGAGATAATCCTAAAGGCTCAATAAACTCTTTCAGCAATATAACTCCAGGATGTGTTGCCACTCTATTGGATGGAATCATTTGTCGTCTCCGGAACTTGTTCAATGATAATCAATGATTTGAACATCGTGGGCACTCGACTCATGCCACCTGAACACTACGCGCCATTGATTGTTGATACGAATACTATGGAAACCGGCAAAATCACCCTTCAACGCTTCCAATCGATTGCCTGGCGGTGATTTTAAATCCTCCAATGACTGAGAGGCATTGAGAACATCCAGTTTGTAAAGCGCTAACTCTTTAATTTGGTTTGGTATTCGTCTGGCACGACTACTCGACATGCCATGAAACAAATCCGAAGTTGCGCGATTTCCAAATGAGACTATCATGACCCAAAGTTAACGCATTCACGGATTCCGTGCAAGTGTGTTCTTGCGCATAACGTTGCCTTCAGCGGAACTGGCGCGCTAGCGACTGTATCCGCTGTAAGGTCTGGTTATGTGTTTCACTATAATCCATAAGGTTGATAACTTTCACTATCTGTCTTAGTCATTAAGCATTTTTTTCAATTCATCTTGAATACATTCTTCATCATAGTTATCTCTCCCATACCACAAGCGACATATCTCATTAGCTCCTTCTCTCATCTCTTCATATGGTGTGAGATTACTAATCGGTCTGCGCTTTGGCACTTTGTCCTTAATAACCGCAAGATAAAAGAAACCACATAACGCATAAATTAATACAGCATAAAATACGTAGGTTCCCAATGTTGCCTTTTCTGTTTCTCCTTCCATGTCTTTTCCTGAAATTCAGCGGTAGATTACATGGTAACCGTTCACGGGGTATGAATGATGCTGTCACCCAATAGAGAGCAACCCATACGCGTAGTTGAGCGAGCTATTGGATTGTAATAATCT
>JBEVXV010000268.1:0-6684 GCA_040505915.1 Sedimenticola sp.
TAGAATATTTTCACAAAACTTTACCCATGCGTATATCACGGCTCAACGGTGTGTCGCGCACAAGAAGGACAACTCTCGGATCGCTAATTTTTCAGTTATCTCCCTTTTAATTTTTCAGCGCTGATTTCTTGTCTTGCAGTATAGGGTACTACTAATGTTTTTTTATTGTTTTTGATCACTTGTGGTATTGTGAATCCAAAACCGCCGAGTGCCACTTTGTCACTCTTGAGCATTTTCTAAAATCCAAGATGGCGCCCAAAAAAGCTGCCAAAATATCATAAAATAATAAAAGCAGTACATATGCCGAAACTACTCACCATATAATTACCAAAACATAGCATTAGGTCCAGTGCAATTTTAAAAAAATAACAAAAAAATAAATTCAAAATGGCTGCCAAGATGGCGGCCAAATTTGGTAGAATTTGGTAAAAAATGTTATAATAATAGACAGTAATCATATCCTTACAGAGAGGATGTACAACAGTATTGCAAATAAAGTACGGTACTGTAACATCGTGTAGTATGTGTTCTTTATCTCAACAATTCAAGATGGCTCGTAAAATGGCCGCAATAAGTTGTAACAAGAAAAAGAGATACTACTGAAACTAATATATTTTCTGGATTGTCGTCATGCTCAATTGCTCAGCGTTTGGCGATTGTGCTGGACTCGTGGTAAATATTTCATGGCCGGGCTTAGTTCCGACGTGGCAAGTAGCAATCTATCTGGTACATTAGGCCACATCACCAAAATAAGTGGTTCCAGTAATCATTAAAATGGTACGGGGGTCGATTATGAAATTATTTAGTTAGTCATTTTGTAAATGTTATTGCTATGCAAATATAATTACAGATAACGCTAAACATTGAGTAGTGTATTTAAAGACTGTATATTATGTACTCCTTGCCCTGCTAAAATAATGGCAATGATCCAACGTGTATGCATATTACTATATGAACAAACCTTTCCAAACTGGGGGTGGGGGACGACTACTTTATGGTAGAAACCCAGCCCCTCACAAAACGTACGGTCGATTTTATTACCGAAGCAAAACTACTGTTTTCTGTCTTCTGTCTTCGTGTTATTTTATATCACGACCTGTATCATTCTTGACGCCCGTCTTCATTTTCATCATCCGAATCAGTTTCCTCCTGTCGTGTGTGTGGGTTATTACAGCTGCCCACTGCGATGCATTTACAGAAAGAGGTACACGATAATGCTGCTCCATGACAGGAACACGTATGTCTGGAGCAGGCAGTCTGAGTACTGCATCCACATGCCACAACTTTCATAAGCTGCGGCGGGGCCACATCAGACACACCAGTACGGGGAGTGGGTATATTGACAACAACATCCCACCCAAAGTCGGCAATGTCCACATCAGGAGGTGATAACTTATCAGACGCTTTCCACAGCAGTGTTTGTAAGTGGGCACGTTTAATGTGTTCATCCAATGCAGGGTCAGTTGGTGGAAGACTCTTGATTTTTGGAGTGGCCCTCTTACTGACGAAGAGAGAGTGGCGTAGCTCATTCATCGATGCATATGTTGGTTTCGCCTTGTACAATAGGCCGACAAACTTACGCCCTACAGCCAGTACATCTTCTGGAGAAGAATCTTCTTCACCAAGCTTCTCCAAGCCAACTTCAGTCTTCAACATTGTTGCGATAGCAGATGACTTTCCCTTTCCAAACAAGAAACTGACAGTGTCGCAACCGCTTAATGCATGTGCAGCAAGAAGTTGGGTGGACTTCGGTCCAAGCTTTGTAGATGTGGCATTGATATCAATGACTCGACCGTCAGACTTCTTCATGGATATCTGCGAAGTTGTCTTCCACTTCCAGCAGAAAAACACGAGCAATGCAAATATGTCCGTGTCATCGGACACAATTTGAATGCGTTTATGTTTTTGGTGGATGAGGGACATCACATAGCTGATTATAATACAGTCTGCCTCTTCGTGTTTATAAACACAGGCTTCTTCACCTACCATAGTCACCTTTGTGGAATCGTGTTCAGAACAGAACACGTTGATCAACTCTCTTTTGTTGTGTGAACTCTTCATTATTGTGTCTCTGGTAGGTAAACTGGTCTCAAGGGTGAGATTGAATGTACGGCATATAGTAGATCCAGTTCGCCGAATACGTTCATGTGTTTTTATTGACCTATCTATATATTTATCAAATACCACTATAACCGTGTGGTCCTTTTCGACCGCCCTTGAAAAGTTCTGGAGAAGATGTCTGACTGTCCCTGTCTTCGGCCATGTTATGTGGTACAGCATTTCATTTCCATCTACGACTTCAACCTCTGGAACAATGATTTCGTCGCACCAGACTGCAAGTTTGTGCAGCAGTTGTGACTTTGAGCTCTTTCGCATGCTTCCATACTCATCAAACAATGACGGTGGGAGGGGTGCAAGTTCAAAACACAACAAATTCTCAAGAGACACATCTCGTCTCTGAGACAGTACCAGCAATCGTGCATACAACTTCTCCATGTCATATACTGTTTTATCACCAACCTTTACACCTTTTTTCATGGTCTCCATGGTTACTACTTTGGAGGAGATGGTGTTATAGAACCCAGCCGGTAACTGTCTCTTGAAGTCTGATGCCATGCACTCGCCAATGGCTAGAGCATTATTCACGTTTACCTTTTCATCTGCAACATGTCCATTTACGATGTTGAACAGTACTTCGTTGTCGTTTTGTTCCAATGGATGGGGATACTTCTCTAGTTCCTGTTGTATTTTCTTTCGATCCATTGCATCCAGTTTCCTCCTGTGCTTACCCTCTTCCTTATGTTTGTCTGTTCTTCTGTCATACTCGTCATCCTCGTGATCACGAAACATATCGTCCATGGCCAGGGACACAGCGTTGCAGATGTGATATGACAGAATCCATCGCGCAACCTGGTCAGGAGATAGCGTCAAGCCAACCAGGCCACCCTTTGCTTTCCCATAACGAATATATGTTTGCTCACCGAACTGGTCAGCGAACACACCATTCCATGTCCCATCCATATGCCTACACACATGGTGCCCTGTGTAGAACACAGCTAGTGCCTCCTCATCCATCTGAGTCTGGAACTCGATCAGATGCCAGGTGATATACCTCGCATAGTTCCAATGCCCGGCTGCGAAAAAGTAGGGCAACATCCTGGTTAAACAATACATGTGCAAACCATACTTGCCTTCTCGCTCGGCTCTGATGAACATGTGCGCTAAAATTACAGGATGTATAAAACAATCCACCCACAATCGACTTGTCTTGGATGAGCGTGTAGATTCTAAAATGTCGCCTATTTCGTCAAGTGTCCTTTTCCCAGAGTCAATAGTGTTTTTCAGAAGCGCTGTTACTACCATGCGAAACCCCCTCAGTGCTTTGGGCCAAGCTTTCCCATTCAGCATGGAGTTCACACCCTTGTACGCAGCACTTAATAGTTCATCTAGTCCCGAACCCTTCATTAGGGTACCGATACAACCAAGGAAGGACATTAATGTGTGCATACCACCAGGTCTCACTAACAGGTACTTCCACCGTGTCGGATCGGACCACTTGATTTGAATAGCCACTTTGAATAATTGAAGGTCAGCCACTAAATGAACATATTGTTGACCATGCGACATTATGAACTCTTCTATGTACAACATACTGGTCAGAACTGTGTCTGGGTGGCTAGGCGTCGAATCTATGAGGGGACCATACATGTACCTGGTGGCTTTAGATACGAACCCGTCCTCTCTTGCCAAATAGTTCATGTAGCCTGACCACTCAGACGGTGGTTCGTCATCATCAGAGGTTACTACTTTTGTAAGCCATTCTAAATCTGCCTTCAGTGATTTTGAGATATCATCCATTCCATGTTCTACCACGCGATACGGTACACCAGTGTGAACATCGACACTAGGCGGTAGTGGATTTTTCGGACCATCATAATGTTGGATGGTAATGGGTGATAGTTCACTAAGTTTGGTAGTGTCCATTTCTGTTTTACTGACCCTGGGTATAATAGGATGGGGTGTACTGCAGTCATCGGACTCGTCATCCTCATCAGTCGGCTGTTGTGTTACCTCTACCACCAAAGCATGGGTTTCTCTACAACCATTTGGTGTGAAAATGTTCAGGTCATAGTTGTCTATCCACGACCCTAATTCCCCTCCATTTCGTTTCAACCCCCTAAGTGTGTATGGCTGTGATCCCGTGTATATGGCTGCTGACGTTCGAAACCTGAGAACCTCATCATATGTCACTGTTATTCCCGATTCGTGTAGCAATGATACCAGTTCTTTCGAACCAAAGCGGTGGTGCAGCTTCAAAGCAAGACCTAGCGTTGTTTGATTGTAAGATTTCGTTACGTGCCCCTGGATCGACTGTGCTAGGGTTATCGATGCTTTGGTGGTATTTCCGTTGGAAACCAAGCTTGATATCAAAGATAAAAGAGTTGGACTGGTATTTTCTATTGTTTTAGACTTTCTGAATTGACTAACGTCATAGTCACGTGTTTTAGGTAATGCACGACACTCTGTTGTTATTATATCTGTTAGTTTTCCTATCATTGCTTTCTCTTCCGTGTCGTCTACCTTTTCCAGTCGTATGCAGACTGGCAGGTGAGATTTGAAACAAATAAGACTAGCGCATCCAGAAATGTCGATTTTTACAATAACGTCTCCAAAATAATTCTGTAATTTTGGTATGAGCTCCCTACGACTTAACGTGTTGGTTGCATCCGAGTCTTCATTACTCAGCTCAATATACCTTTTGTGCAATTCGACTGAGGTCCATATGCGACTGCGGTCATTGTTCATTATCTCTGTCAGGCTAAGTAAAAGTTCATCAACGCTAACAGAGTCTGAATATCCCTTGGACTGTGCAGCATGTACATTTCGATCTTGCATAAATGACAAATAACAGTCTCGGTGATATTGGGCGTCTGCAGCATGAAGGTCAGATCGTGCCCCGAGGATCCGGATCCTTACATCAGCTGCCTGAGAATCGCCTCTTGCGTCACAAATATTTAAAATCTTAGTCTTCAGATTCTCGTCTCCAGGTACATCTGCCGTACGGCATTGAATTATCTCCCTCCACCTAGATGGGTTTTTCTTGTCACGTGATAAACAAGGATCGCCACAGAATATGCATTGTTTCTTAAACTCGAATATCTGTAGATCTGACCTTCTACGTCTAGCTGGTGGTGCGCTGTGAGATATTTCATCATCTGTTCCACGTCGTTTCAATGCCCTACTAATGTGATATTTAGAAGTGTAAGTAGCTACACATTCCTTGTGGCACTGTACTGTCATGTTAGGATTTATTTCAATTTCATCTTCCAATAGCAGGTGAATAGTGTCACCCCTGGTCTTACTTGCTTCTATTATTGATCGTATTCTCTGCGGTCCTGACGACATGAGGGTTTTGCCATCGCGTGTACAATTTGGAAATATGCACACTGTACTGGACATTGTTCTATACTTATACCAAAGTATAATATATCACGAATACGACAGTTTGCTCTTAACAAGTGACGCAGAAACAATATATATACAGCTAAATTATAACCAGGCCGAGGGGCTACCCTTTTACCACCTGGATACAATAATGCGGTGGAAATATATAGATATACGACAATATGTGCTTATCAGTTGTATACGACAATATGAACTTTACGCAATGGCAGTCTAAGAGAGACTGCGATGATTAGGCGCCACGACCGGTAGATGTGCGTTAATACTAACTACGCATTGGTTGAAGACACGTTAACAACGCTACCATTGAAATGTGAATCACAAAAGCGAGCGCACCTGTTTAGCCGTATTGCTTCTTCAACTTATCAACTTAATTACAGTATTTTCCCTATATACGGGCTGTGCTGTGCCAAAATAATGAAATTATAGCACATATAATTAGAATATTACGTTTTTAATCGCGCAAGCAAAATTTGGAGAAAAAAGCATGGCGTTGTTAAAATATATTCTGCCTATTACGGCAGTTGACGTGTGGTTGAACATGTGTTGTTGACCTCTCGCATTCCGGAATATAGAATAAGTAATACTTACGAAAGTATAGCTATCCCATTCGGAACACACATTGTGTTGTTATTAATGGTGTTCAGCGATCTCCATTGATCGATTGTATTTGCTTTGTCGTGTTATTAGGACTTATATAATGAGAGCATCCTGGAACTACGTGATTTCGATTATATCTTGCATTTGAGTACAAAAGTACGACAATTTAGAATGGTAATATGTGAATTAAGGAAAATTTATATTTATTTTATACATTCAAAAGCGGCATTTTCGAGGATTTGGGGTACCAACTTTGAATGAATATAAAAAAAATTGCTCAAGGATGCCAAGGTGGCACTCGGCGGATTCTGATTCAGGAGACTCCAAAGTACTAAAATCAATCAAAAAACATTAGTAGTACCCTAGCGCAAGGTTGTGCCAAATATCGGGGTCCCACTTCCTGACTATAGTGACATAGTGGGTCGTTGCTAAGTGGTTGCTATTGTTGACAGTCTGTGTGGGATTGCTTCTATTCGATGGACTGAGCTTGTATAATAAAGGGCGCGCAACTGTTATTTCAACTGCGCATGCGTGAGCACTTAGCTAAAAATGTTCAAATTGGTCTGTTTTAACGAAATAATTCAGCGGAAAATTTGAAAATTGAAAATTTGAAAATTGGAG
>JBEVXV010000269.1:0-1706 GCA_040505915.1 Sedimenticola sp.
ATGTTGTTTCTAGTGCACAATACGATATATATCGTCACACCTGGTTACTTCTCCATCGTCCTGATCTTGAATCGCGGTCATAACCGCTTTCGTAATGTGTAGCCTGCACGAATGTCACAAAACCACATTTTCCCCGTGCAAGCCGTTGCACGGGTCGGTCGACTATCAATCACTTGCCAGGTTGTAGTCGTACGTTCGGCACATCGGAAAAACACCACACATTGTTGGAATTGTGGAAATTCGACATGCCTCGCCTTGACCAAAACTCACGAAATCAGGCAATCGGGATGCTGAGAGTTGGCATGCTCAAAATAGACGTCGCGAGGCGATTCAACTGCCATGTATCGACAATTACCCGTCTGCAGATGCGTTTCCAGCAGACTGGCGGTGTTGCTGATCGCCCACGACCTGGGAGACCACGAGTGACCACCCCTGGACAGGACAACCATATCAGACTGTCACACCTGCGTAACCGCTTTCTACCGGCCTCCGAAACAGCCAGACAGACTATCGGCAGACACGGGTTCGTTAAAGTTACTTAATTCGTAGCGCTAGTGCCGATATTTCATTTTATCACAAAAAATAAAATTATGATTTGTGTTGCAAAAAGCTGTAGGTGCGTTTCTTTTTAGGCGCAGTATCCATGCGAACACAGTGCGATCCCGGTTGAGATCAGCTCAGTTGAAGGCCAGGCGACCCCATAAAGGGACCATCCTCACCATGGAGCACAGACGCGCTAGACTTCGCTGGGCACGGCATCACTTTCGTTTCACTCGTCGTCAGTGGGGAAGTGTCCTCTTTACCGATGAGTCGAGGATTCAGTTGAGCAGAGCTGATGGACGGAGACGTGTTTGGCGACGCCGTAATGAACGTTTCACTGACGCATGCGTGCTTAAGTACAACAGATGGGGAGGTGGGTCTGTCCATTTCTGGGGTGGCATTACACAATTCGCCAAGACCCGGCTTGTCATCTTTGATAGGAATGTGAATGCTAACACCTACGTCAATAACGTTATTCAGCCTGTTGTGATCCCATTCCTCAATCGACAGTTCCGTAGAGGTGGTGGAACCTTGCAGCAAGACGGAGCCCCGGCGCATACCGCCTTATTAACTAGAAACGTTTTGGCCCGTAATAATGTTGATATTCTTGATTTTCCGGCGCTGTCTCCAGACATGGCTCCAATAGAGCATGTCTGGGACGAATTGAAACGACGTGTGTACGCCCGTCCAAACCCTCCAAGTACCATTCCTGAACTACGGAATGCCGTGGTTCAGGAATGGGAAAACATTCCACAACAATTTATAGCCAACATTATCACATCCATGCGCCGTAGATGCCAAGCACTGATGCGTTCCCGTGGTGGATACACGCGTTACTAAATTTCTATTCCGTGTGACTTTTCATTTGCCAGTGGGTGTGTTTCATGATTTAGTTCGTGTGGTTCCTGTAAATGAATTTTGATAAAATTTGGCAGGGCCATTAACAAATGAATTAATTCAAAGCTTGCCAAGTTTCAGCTTCATATCTTTGTCAGTTATCATGATATCCCCACATATATACGGTTTGCGTTTTTAAATGTACTCAGTGTATATGACCACTAGGCACACTGGTAGCACCGTAGTTTAAGATATTAAATCCACGTTAAGTAATACTGTACTCAAGTTAAATAACCAGCCAACCGCTGTTCCATTGCACAGACGTCACT
>JBEVXV010000270.1:0-3702 GCA_040505915.1 Sedimenticola sp.
GTCTTTCTGAAATAGTCTCATCTGTTGACGCTATTGGTGTCTCTACAATAATAGCGGATGTGGCATTGAAACTTCCACCGGAAAGTGTTTGGTTTTTCCAGTCCAGATTATCCATGGCGAAGACATGGTCGTGACAGGCAGTCATATTCTCAGGAATATAGATGCCGGTTTGTTCCACCGCTTGTTGTATTTCTGTCGATTTTGCAGTGAGCTGACGCTGTAGTGTATCATAACTGATTCCTTGTTTCAGTTTGTTGTTCAGAGTTACCAGTGATTTGCTGCGCGTTTCGTTATAAAGACTGTATGTCGTGCCAATGCCCAGAGGCGTCATTACACCCGATGTGTGGTGCAGCATTTGCTGTGACAACATTAGGGCATTGTCTTCTTTGTTTTTATCCACAACAACACGATCATTGTTATCTACCTCTTTGACTTTATCAGTTAACAAGTATGACGTGAAATTGTAGAAGGAATCAGGTACTATGCCAGATGCTGAATCTCTTGTGATTTCTATTGAATCTTTCTGGCTTGCTTCTCTTTTGCACGCTTTTGCATCATTCCGAAGAATTTTTGCTGCCTTTTTCAGTACTCGTCGGTTTCCCGCCTTTAAGCTGTCATCTTCGGCATTTTGTAATGCTTTCATCTGCGCAATACAATCTCCAACTGGGACACTTGATGAACACACAAATGCCGACCCATGACTTTGTTCCAGGATGGTCAATCGTGATCCGTAGTGTTTAATGAGTTTTTCTTTCAAACGGGTAATTTTGTAAGGATCCCTGTTTCCTAAACCTAGTTTTGTGAGCTCACGTTGGTATATACCTCTCAGTGAAGACAACATTATTCCATTCGCATCATCAAATAGCTGCGCATCTACTTGCTTCACAAGTTCTGAAAACGCTTCATCGTGAAGTTTGTGTGTGTCCTCTTTTCCCCTGGGTACTCTAGTGTTCATAAACACATCCATACACTGTTTATGATAACATATGTCGTTAGACACCATGTCATGTCCTTTGCCTCGTATTCGCCGCCGAATATCTTGGCGGTTTAATTGCTTTGCTTTTGCTTTTAGCGTTTCATCTCTGTCGTCAGTTGAAACCTTACTTATCGGCCTTTTCCCTTTACACCAGACCTTGTTGCATATTAGGCACATTGTCCTGGCTTTATACGACGGTACCTTAGATCTTGTTTTTACAGGCGATGTAGTAGGTGATGTGTCAGCCTGTTCATCATCCGCTACATTCTGGGATGTACATGTAGGCATATTGATCATTCTTTTCTTTTTGGCTCGATGCACATTTTTCGTCAACAAATACGCACTTCTACAACTTTTGTGCCATTTCGGATTCATGGTTTGCAACCACTCATCATCCTTTATTAATGGCTGCAACCTTTTAGCGGTGTCATCATGTCTTTCTTCGATGGCTTTATGCAACACGGGGAGGCTTCCCGCAGTCACATTGAACATATTCTTTGCCCCTTTTCTTTGACATATGATGCACAGGGAATAATTCAAATCGTCCAACCGCCTAGACACACCACGTTTGCCGCGGTGCTTCATTGAAACGCTTCCACTGCAAAGTGGACTGGCCATTTTAAATGAAAACTAACAAACAGGAGAGATAAACAGATTGGGACAGGAATTACGACAGAGACAACAGATTTATATCTATATGAACAGACAAACAGACAGACAATAAACGTACAATTCAACTACAGAATGCGTTATATAAATGTTATTTCGATTCAGTACTCGTTACGTGATCAAAATGACATATGCATATATGTTAGTAGCAATGCTGCTTGCAGAACAGTCGGAAACCAACTGCAACGTATAGCATCCGGTGTCAATCGATATTCATCGACGCGGTGGATGCAAACGTGTTATTGGTTTATGTATATTAACAACGCTATGTTTTAAAAAATAGCCAGTATGCAATACACTTTCGGAATGGAATAAGTGGCGTGATAGATTTACGTAAATTCAATGCTCAGCTACATGTACATGGTTGTTTTACATTAATATATATATATTGTACTGTTGTTCACAATGGCAAGGGCGTTGCCAGAGGGGGTTCAAGGGGTTCGTACAAATCCCCCTTTTCATTCATCAGTCTATTCAATACTGTATAGATCTATAGCGACCAGTGTAGACCCTGATCAGACTGCGCGGATGCGCAGGCTGTTCTGGATCTACACTGGTCGCAAAAGCCAATACATATTTCGAACCCCCCTTTTGTGGAAGCAGGCGACGCCCATGAATGATACATGTATATGAGGGGGTGGACAGGAGGTGGGATACGGGAGGGAGGGAGGGTGGGTGGAGGTGATGGGAAATGGAAAGCGATATTGGAGTGGATGGGAGAGAGCAGAGTCCATGTTCATAAATGTCTATTATACTCGCCGATTACGCATATCGGTAGCTATAATTGCATATGTAGTAGTCAGTAGTAGTGGGTATAGTGTAGGGAAGTTTCGTAGTTACACATACATGTATGGGTATTCACATGTGAACAGTCTTTATGACTAGAATAAGGTTACTGCCGTCAATAATTGTAAATAATGGATCTAGTATTTGCAACACAACTTTTAGTGTCCAATATATGCGAAAGTTGGTGTAATTATAGACATTTTCTGAGTTTTTTTCATTTGGGAGGAAGCCGGAGTACCCCTGCATATCGTAATTTCATTAGTAAAGTATCACTGTTATCTTATATGCATAACGCAAGCATGGTTGACTCGTTTTAGTCGGGTTTCTGTGTCATTAGCATCAATTATTTTCAGACTAAATATTTCTATATAAAAATGTGGCGGCCATTTTGAATTTGCGTTTGTGACCGTTGAGCAAAAAATTGAGAGGGCTATACAGTGGAAATGTATTAGTATGACATCAAAGAAGATATTCCCATGGTCAAACCAAAAATAGCACGCCGGCCCGCAAATGCATACATTTTGGTGCTGGGCCCCCGGGGTAAATTACTGTTATTGCAATCTTTTGATAGTTGATCTTTAACCCCACCCCCAAGGTGAGGGATGGGAGGGGGTAGGGTGGGGATTCTGAGACATTTTTGCACATCCCAGTTGACAGACTAATCATATACCAACGACTGAGTAAAAAGAATAAAAAATGACCATGTTCTTGCAATTCTTCGATATTTGACTTTTGACCCCCGCTCCCAAGGTCACAGAAGGGTTGGTCAAAATTCTGAGACAATTTTGCATATCCCAGTTGACAGACTAATCATATACCAAAGACCAAGTAAAATGTTGAAAAATGACTTAGTTATTGCAATATTTTGATATTTGACCTTTGTCCCCACCCTCAAGGTCAGTGGGGGTGGATCAAAATTCCGAGACCTTCTTGCACATCCCAGTGCACGTACAAATCACATAACAAGGTTTGAAAGTCCTAGCTCTAAAACTGTAGCAGGAGTTTCATGTATGTTTGTTAACAAGAATGCCGATGGTCACAATATACGCCCGTCAAGGCATTGTCAGTCACCGTTGTGGGAAGTGACAAAAATCAGTTTCGGCCACCAGGGAGAGATAACTCATCAGAATTTTTTGAAAAGGAATAGATTTCGTCCTCTTGATATGTTAAATACGGTATGTACAGTGGTCTCATCGGGGATTTATGAAAATCCGCGATGTTATGACGGGCGTCCGCGATGAGCCACCGCGGGCGGCCGCGATTGACCGCGA
>JBEVXV010000271.1:0-2884 GCA_040505915.1 Sedimenticola sp.
GCGGCTTTCAGAATTATTAACACTTGCTTCCACCTTCTGGCGATCAGAGCGTTTTTTCGTTTCGCTGACGTCTTTTTGTCCGCGATCAGGTATAAGGATGTTCTGTATTGCTTTAGTTCTTCCAAGTCGGACGGTGCAACTTTGAAAGTGTTTCTGATACAGTTATATATAATCCCGCTTATAGCTTTGATTTGGGGCGCCGTTAAATTTTTCAACATATGACGTAGGTCAGGATCACACAATTTAACTATGTAATGGAGAAATAATGACTGTTTCTCTATGACGTCTTTCATCGTTATGGCAGCATATCGCGCGCTATCCCGGTTGATATATGACGGTGTCTTCGTTCGGAAATATTCTGGTTCTCAATCGGTAGTCATCGTTAGAAAAACTGCTTAGATCGACTAAAAGGTAACCCCAGAGATTTTCCGTCGCTAACTGATACGCTTTCATGAAAAATTTGCTCTGATTGGGATAAATCTGACGTGAGAAATGCTGTATCTGCAAAGCGTCTCTGTGGTTTTTGAACAGGACGAAATATTTCGTGTTCAAGCTTATCGACCGCGCTGCCGGTGACTTGGGAAATAGATTGTGGGTCAGGAAGATAACGGTCATTCTCAAATGGTGCGAATGTACCGTCCATATCTTTTCAACGCCGGAAGTGGAATTGATTTCGCACATTAAATCGTCCAATACGAGACAAGTATGAGTCTGGTCGGCGGTAAACGTTTCTAGCTCACCGACTGAAGGGACACCGACTTTGAAAATTATATCCGGTTTAGTTTTCAGCATATCATCGAAAATAGGTTGCCACGTGCTGCCATAACAATACACGATCTTAGAGAAATCGTCATTGAACATTCCGCCAGAATTTTGCAGCATGCGTTCCACGAACGTGGTTTTACCGCCATTGGTTGCGGATATGATGGAAATGGTACACGGCGTTTCGAATTTAATCAAAGAGTCTCTCACATACCAATCGGCCATGATCACATATACATATAGTACGATATATATAATATACAAACAATACAAAATACAATAACATTACACCAAACTAGAAACAACACTGGAATGATTCTAACACGAAGTCTTGTACGAAGTTATCGTTAGTATACGTATCAAACTTATCGAAATCTTTAACTATGTCCGACATGGACACGTCTCTGCATCTATGAACTAAGTAGTACACCGAATAGTAGCCGCACGAGTTCGAACTGTCGCTCTGTAGTTTCGCTTTATTGCTGGTCACGCGTCCTATACCCAAGTTAGTGAAATAGTCTTTGAAATGCGAAGAATAGTGCTCTATCGGATAGCCGAAACTGCAGAAGAATTCGCCCTCTTTGCCTCGAGTGACGAATAACGCCAGCCAGTGTTTACCCCGTCCGTTTAGAGTGTCGGAATTGGCGACGATACCTTCTGGAACTGTTCTTAATAATATACGTCCAGGTAGATTGTCCGACGCGTACACGCCACTAACTCTGTGTGAAAGTACGCGGTCGCAACTTATTATACACCGTAACTGTTCGGTATTCATTGGTACACGATCACGTCCCTAGATTGATTGATTTCGAAATAGCCCGGTCCTTCCGTATATACGATACACGTAACCGGGGCCGCGAGAGGCGAGGCGAAATTGGCGTTCACCCTCACGCTTCCTTGCTTGAGCAGAGACAGGTAACCGCGATCTTGGAACGACGGCTCTAAATCGAAGGCGTACACGGCGAATCCTTCGGCAATATCTTCTTGGGTAAGCTGATTACCTTCGTCCGCCAGCCATTTACCGGACGATTCTATCAACCAATGAAACGCCTCCGCGGTGTCGATGCCGCTCGCCCTATCGAAGTTGAGCCTGACCGGATTCCCTAGCGCCGGAAGACCGTCGACGGACACGGTCAACTCGGTCAAGTTGAACCCTTGAAAGTTCCAAGGCGATGTATTATAATCCCCGGCTACCGACTGGCTGTTGGCGAACGCGATGACTATCTTGTTCGGTTTGACGCCCTGGCATACGTTGTCGAGAGTGAAGTTCACCTGGCCTTGCGAAATGGCCGACATGCGAACCTCGGTCTTGACGTACGGGTATTTGGCGTTGGTTTTCTCCAGGGCCTTGCTCTGGGCGAATATGACCGCCGGGTTGACTTGAACCTTGCAGATGTTCAAGACCATCTCCTCGATCGCTATTTTGTGAGTCGCCCCTACGGCGTCGGTCATCAGATAGAACTCCGGTTTCGCCCTGTAAAATTTCACGTTCATGGCGGTCTGGTTCAGGAGATACCTGTTCAACTGGAACGCCTCGTGCATTATAGGCGCGATCATATGCACCGTCTTGCTTTGCGCGAACGACTTGGCCCTCGCTATGAAGCCGTCGTTTTTACCGGTTTTGGCATCGTCGTCGTCCAGCTTCCCCGGCGTGTCTTTCACGTACATCTGCGACGACAGCTGAGACGATTTAGCGTCGCCCCCGTATTTCAGTAGAGTTTGCAGGTACGCCTTGTACTGATAGTTTCCCGTGGCCGACGTAATGTACTTCCCTTGTATTGTCACGTCAACTTGCTGAAAGAGCGCGTGGGCCAGCAGATTGACGGGTCCCGCGTATTCGGTCGCCAGTAACGCGCCGCCGTCTCCGTGTACGATTTTAGCCTTGATGCTCATGAAACTGCGTTTCGTGTCGATAAATTCCATGCCATTCTGCCCGGTGATGGTAAACTGTATGGGCGAAGTGTCGGTCAACTGGCTAATCGGTAGCACTTGCTGATAAGATATTTTTTCTACCGCCGTCTGCGTGGGCATTAAGTCAAATAACGACAGTTCGCTCGGCTGCGCCTCGGTGAAAAACTCAGAATTGATTGTTGCCATTTTTACTTAGTCCGGTCGATGTGCC
>JBEVXV010000272.1:0-6703 GCA_040505915.1 Sedimenticola sp.
ATTCACATACTCAGTGGATCATCACTTCGTTTCAAGGGGACAGAAAAAACTAAGCAAAATGTTTAGATGGAGAACTGTATGTGACAACTGGTCAGTGTGAACATACGGGCGGCACGGACGGACAGACTAACAACCAGACGCCGGTGTACGGAAGTACAATTTACACTATAATTATCCCCAAAGATTGTGCTAGTGTGCTAGTTCATAAAATACACTGCAGAAATAGCACATGCCAATCGTAATGCCATATAATTAATATATGACATGTGATGACAATAAAGTGTTGCCTATGTTACTAAAAGACATTGTACAATGTAAGAGAACTGTTTAACCAATTAAAGTATATAATTACAAAAATAACTTATTTTATTCTTTTATTGCTTAATATCCGTGTTTCCTGTAGCGCTTTGCATGTGAAACTGGTCTCTTGGTTGATCCGAATAAATAAATGTATTTATGGGCTGGGCACATTTTGGGTTCAAAACAAGTAAAATCACCTATATGGTTCATAATCTCCAATTTAATTACTGCCAGATTATTATAACGGCCTCTAAGGAGATAATGGAACCATGCACACAGACTAGGCGGCTTTCGCACCGGTAACGCACGATTTGTTATTGTGGCGTTTACGTTCTTCCGTGACACGGAATATATATTGTCTAAAGGCCACCTGCTCAGGAACAAGCCTTACAGTATCAGCCGGGACTTTCCAACCGAGATAGTCCAGGCACGTAAGCTGTTGTGGCCCCGATACAAGGAGCTTCGCTCGCGATATCCTGGAAACAGTGTCAACATTGTGTATCCCGCGAAACTTATTAATAACGGTAAAATCGTCATCGATATGTTTCCCCGATGGAACGAGTTCATGCGCATGAGTCGTGTGAATTACAAACAGCTTTGTTTACAATTATCGGCTGACCAATCACAACCACCACGTGCCACACACGACCAACCACCGACCGCCGCGTACACACAACAAAGAGACACGGGTTCGCGCACCATTTCACCCGATAGTAGCTTAGACGAGGATTTCACCCGATTGGACAATGCTACAACCAGATCATTTGCTGTCCCGTATCGCAATCCACCCACTGCAAATGTCACTACCACTGCTCCCAGCCCCAGTGCCAACAGTGCTGGTGATCCAGCATCCCCGTCCCTCATCAGTGGCAACCCTCGCGATGACCGCCGCCACATTAACTCCCCCACTGGTGCCCCGAACACTCACGGCCAAACGCCGCAGCCACCCCAACCGACACAGTTACCACGCACAGTCGGACACGATGGCACACTGGACCATTCTGTGAATCGCGGTCCATCCCTAGGAGCCCGAGTTACACATGGACCCAACACAAACATTAACCCGGATTAGGGAAACGTGGGGAGAGCCAAACAGCCTACAAACTGTCCTTTGCGTATTGGCTCTATAAACGTTAATGGGTTAAAGCGCCGCTTGTCCTATCCGGAATTTGTTGAATATATTTATTCATATGATATTTTATGTATCCTTGAAACCAATATGGATCAACATGATATAGTAGATTTAAATGGTTATACTTTTCACGGCAAATTTAGAAATCACTTTACCTTCAAACGATCTGGTGGTATTGGAATCTACATCAAAGCAGAATTATCTAAGTCTGTAGAAATCATACAAAATACATGTGATTACATCATATGGTTAAAAATCAATCAATCAATATTACACCTTGATGCTGACATGTTACTAGGTGCTATATACCTGCCACCAACTGGATCTCGTTACCTCGATGAGGATCAGATGTTATTACTAGATGAAGAAATTGTTCAAAAATGTTCTGTATTTAAATATTCTTTGTTACTTGGTGATGTGAATGCTCGTACTGCTTGTTTAGCAGACTATATTGTTTCAGATACGTTTCTAGCTGAACATTTTGATTTTGATGATGAAACAACAAACTATTTTCAAAAACATGTTTTACTCGAAAAATTAGGCTATTCGCTTAAACGGAATTCAAATGATAAGAAAACTAACTCACATGGATACTTTTTAATTGAGATTTGTAGAAATGCTAATCTATTTTTATTGAATGGCCGAGTTGGTTCTGACAAAAACACTGGCGAATTTACATTCAGAAACAAATCGGTCATCGACTATGCATTAGCATCAGTGGATCTTTACCGTTATATTGCCGATTTTGGTATAACCCAAACAGACCCTTTGTTCTCAGATGGGCACGCAGCGCTCACGGTGACGTTATCATGTAAATTATTCACGGAATCTAAATCAGCGGACGCCAAAGATTCAACACACAAGAAATGGAATGATGTATCGAAAGAAAAATTTGCTGAAAATGTCAACATAAATAATCTAAGCAACTTGCTATTATTGCCCGACTCAAAAGAAGTCATAAATAAAATTACACAGGAAATTACCAATGTTTTTGAAACTGCTTCACAACGAACATTCCCTACAAATAATTTTCGTAAATCGGATAAGGATAAGCCTTGGTTTGGCGGCGAATGTAAGCGCGCGCGCAAAATATACCACAGAGCAAAGAAACAGCACCACCGTCATAAAAATATATATACTAAAAATAAACTTACCGCTGCAAGCAAGAATTATAAGAACACTATGAATAAATATATAAATATCAATAAACATAAAAATGAGAAGAAATTACGCAGCATGCACAATGAAAATCCCAAGCAATACTGGACATTTATTAACAGTTTGAAGAAAAAATCGAATATAGATATGCCATCACTCGACGAATTATACACATACTTCAAGAACAGCAATACAAATGAAAATATTGATGACAACTTTGATTTACCACCCGACATCTTACTAAATAGTCAAGAACAGCTAAATAGCCCATTTACTGAAAATGAAATTGATAAACATATATCAGGCTTGAAAAACTCAAAAGCCGCGAGCCCATCGGACAATATTGTGAACGAATACATTAAAACTACAAGAAACACAATGTTACCAATATACACAAATTTGTTCAATAGAGTTCTTAACACAGGTATCATGCCTGATTGCTGGCTGGAAGGATACATCATACCTATTTTTAAAAAAGGTGACTCAAAGGAACCATGCAATTATCGACCTATAACCTTATTAAGCTGCTTGGGAAAATTATTTACATCTATCCTAAATACCCGATTAACTGCATTTGTTGAAGAATTTGGTCTACTCAACGAAAATCAAGCTGGGTTTCGAAAACACTATTCCACAACTGATCATATATTTTTATTGCACAGCTTAATCGAAATTCTTAAAAAGAAAAAGAAAAAAATGTTTTGTGCTTTTATTGACTTCGCGGCTGCATTCGATTCAGTGTGGCGAGTTGGAGTCTGGCAAAAACTCCTTGCATCATCTATTAACGGAAATTTCTTTAGATTGATATATAACATGTACAGCGATATCAAGTCTTGTATATTTAATGATTCCCAAATGTCACCT
Organism: Sedimenticola sp.; assembly: GCA_040505915.1. Classification (GTDB taxonomy): domain Bacteria; phylum Pseudomonadota; class Gammaproteobacteria; order Chromatiales; family Chromatiaceae; genus Vondammii. The sequence goes on from JBEVXV010000272.1 coordinate 3,455, forward strand.
TTTTTCTCATGTGAGCGAGGCCTCAGACAAGGTGAAAATTTGTCCCCGATAATATTTTCAATGTTTTTAAACGACCTAGAATCAAATCTCTTAATAAGTGGAGCACATGGTATTGAAATCCAAAGTGAAGATGCACTACAATGGCTCAGACTGCTCGTTTTACTTTACGCAGACGATACTATAATTATCTCCGACAACCAAATTGATTTCCAAAACGCACTGGACTATTTTTCAAATTACTGTCGAGACTGGAAACTAAAAGTGAACATCAATAAGAGTAACGTCATTGTTTTCGGTGCCAGGAATACAAATGGTTTTCAATTTAAACTTGCAGGTCAAAATATCAATATAATAGACAAATACAAATATCTTGGCATCTACTTCACCAGCAATGGCTCATTCGCCACAGCAAGAAAACACTTAACTGAGCAAGCTAAAAAGGCTATGTATTTTTTATATACGCGAATATATAACCTTGACCTGCCAATCGATCTCCAAATTAAGCTATTCGACCACACAATTGTTCCGATTCTAACGTATGGCTGTGAGGTCTGGGGATTTGAATCAGTAAATATCATAGAAAAAGTGCACAACGATTTCTTGAGAAAAATTACCAAAACAAGGAAAAGCACACCCATATATATGTTACATGGCGAACTTGGCCGACACCCGCTAGCCATAATAGTCAAAAGTCGACTAATCGGATATTGGAACAGATTATTAATGGGTAAAAACACTAAATACTCATTCCGTATTTACACATCTATGTTAAACAACCTTACCACCGAATATAAATGGCCCAAGTGCATTTATAATATCCTGACAGAAGTTGGTAGACCAGATATATGGCTAAACCAATTTTCAATGAATTGTAAAACCATTAAACTCGCCATCAAACGAACTTTGGTCGACCAATACATTCAATCATGGAACGCAAGTATGACACATTCTAATAAAGGTACAACATACGCTAGCTTTAAAACCACTTTGACCCTAGAAAAATATATAACCATTTTACCACGTAATAAAGCTATCACATTACTACGTCTGCGTACGGCAAATCACAGATTCCCTGTTGAAACGGGACGTTGGTCTGGTTTGGAGTTTAATGAACGAATTTGCACCCTTTGCAATGCAAACGAAATAGGAACCGAAAAGCATTACCTACTAAACTGTGCCTTTTTCCGAATACAACGCGAACAACTTATTCATCGTACATATTTTGAAAACGGTAGCGATTATAAATTTAAATCATTAATGAAAAGTGAAACCAAACGTGAATTAAATAACCTTAGCAAATTTGCGGCTGTTTTAATAAATAAATTCAGCTGACTTACCATATCGTAGTCTTTTCCAATCCCGCATATCACTTATTAAAATCCCAATACGCGTCACAATATTTGACAGACACAAGCGAATATAAGTCCGACAAATGGAGCATTCACCAGCCAAGTATTTGTATTTTATTTATTTTTACAATGTCACAACAATCTTGACCCAAATGTATTATGTATAGGTTGGAACACGGTATGTCCGCATCTACGGGGAGATAATCCCCGAGCTTTAGCGAGGGAGTTAGCGTCCGTGGAGGCGGACAGGTCGTGTTCTAACCAACTTATGTTAAACAATGTTTATTCAGGCAACAAACTTTGTATCAACGAACCTCTGCAAATTTTGTCCTATTCGTCATACATGTATACTTGTTCACGACCCATGTCCCATTGTACGCACGACTGCACACGATGCACATTATATTTACGAGGCATATATATATATATATCCGAACGGACCCCAAACGGTTTATGGGCGAAGTCTGGGTCTATATATACTGCCTGTCTGCTACATATAAACCAAGTCATGTTCTCTCCAGAACACCGAACAAGCCGCCCGTGGCTCACAGTTATATAAATAATCACATTCTATTGTGTGCATGCGCACTTCCCACGGTAAGCGCACAATTTCAAATAGTCAATTAACAATCCATTTGGCATGTATCACAAACACTCGTATCTTGTTACAGTCATGCATGACCACTATTGTTATTGTAAATCCCATTCATCACATTGTTTTGCACAATAAGTATATGTCCGTGGCAATTGACCCACTCCCACACATAGACGACTTATTGACCCACTCGTATTGTGCACGGGAAGCCCTCCGGTCGTCACTGCAGAGTGCAGACACTGAGCGTATCTGACAAAACGTGAAACCCGGCACTTACGCCCAGTGTATATCCTGGAGGACGCTATGCATGTATATTTGTGTATGTTTGTATATACATATGGGTAAATTTAAAATAATCTGACTGTAGCACAAGTCGTGCGAGACACGGTGCTACCGATTCACTGTCACAGCTGGTAACCCGTATTTGTCATGACACTAAGTCTACTTCCCCACATGCCGTCCTAATATACACACACTATTGTGTCTGCTTCTGTGGAGTAAAGCCGAGTATCAACCTTGGTCAATTCGTGACCGCAATGTTTACTCGACTTTTATTAAAACATTAATTGTCAAGCAGTTACAATGGTTGCCTGTGTATTTCGACTTTCGTCCCAGGCTTCTGTTGTCACCAAGTTGCGTGTAGTCATTGCGTCGGACATAATTCACATATCGATCGAGACATCTACTTTTCGGAATTCTAATCCACCCATTAGTATATTATTGACATATTCATAGATGCACTGGTCGGAATGCGACGGATGTCCGAAGCATGTCTTCACTCATTGATACGCACTCCCCATTTTATAAATCCATTGAGGTTATAATTCATGAACAACTTTATCAATGTGTGCATATGGACAGCTATAGCTCTACGCATGTAGCCACTGACTATATGGCCAAGCATGAATGTGTTCAAACTGCTTCTTTAGATAAACTCACATGTAAAATGCAATTGCAGTCTACAACACAGTGAACACATACATTATTTGTTTCTGTGGACCACGTTACAAATTAATAAATGCATGACAATAATCCACTGTAATTACCAAATCAATTAAATACTATATGCCACTTGATTTGGCTCCCCCCCCCAACAAATGGTTTCCGAGTAGACAACCATTTACATATGAACAAAATGTAATGACGAAACTAATATGTCGTATAGCTCACTGTCATATACACCTTTACTGAACATGATAATTATAATATTGCGACTGTTGCCGTCTATAACATGTGCACTTTGCTTTTCCCCATATTGCATGTACTTTGTAATGGGATGTAATAAAGTTGAGTTGAAGTTGAAGT
>JBEVXV010000273.1:0-4015 GCA_040505915.1 Sedimenticola sp.
GTACAAGCCTTTAGGAGGTTCCATGTACATTGATCTACCAGTTACGCTGAAAAAATCACGCGCTATTTTGAATGTAAGGAATATGGATAATAAGTGCTTCTTATGGGCGGTGCTCAGTGGTCTGCATAGCATATACATGAAGCCGGAAAATGTAGAACACTATGCGGCGTACGAAGATACATTGAATATGCAGAACATTCCGTACCCAGTGCCGATTGCGAAAATCGACAAATTTGAGAAGCAAAATATCGACATTTCCCTGAATGTTTTTGGCTTTGATAACGACGAGATATATCCCTTAAAAATAACTAAACAGAAACACCGAAAACATCACATCAATTTGCTGTACCTACAAGAAGGCGACATATCACATTATTGTCTCATTACCGACTTGAACGGATTTCTGTCACGGACCAAAGCTAATCATTATCGACATTACTTCTGTCCATATTGTCTTAATGGTTTCACTCGACAGACGCTTTTTGAAAATCATGAAAAAAACTGTTCCATAAACGGAGAACAGAAAATAACATTGCCAGAAAAGGACAAAAATGACGTCCTTAAGTTCGAAACCTTCCAACAGCAGCTTATGTGTCCGTTTGTCCTGTACTGTGACTTCGAAACAATAGTAAGGGACGTTCATACATGTGCACCAGATCCGAAAAAATCGAGTACTACCGTAACGAAGCATCAGGAGGTGTGTAGTTACGGTTACAAACGCGTGTGCACAGACGATCGCTATACGAAAGAATCTGCGGTGTATAGAGGTCCAGATGCGGCCCGACATTTTGTGGAGGCTCTCCTGGACGAGGAAGAGGAGATTTCAAATATTCTCAATGCCATAGAGCCGCTACGCATGAGTGACGAAGACGAGCTGGACTTTATTCATGCCACCCGTTGTTCCATATGCAGTGAGCGATTTGGTTCTGATGAATACACTAAGGTACGAGATCATGATCACTTGACAGGACGGTACCGTGGGGCCGCACATAACAATTGCAACCTACAGTTTCGGACGCCCAGTTTCATTCCCGTATTCTTCCACGGTCTGCGGAATTTCGATGGTCATATCATAATGCAGTGCATAGGAGAATATGAGAGTTGCTCGAGACAGGGAATAAAGTGCATTCCACAAAACATGGAACGTTACATAAGTTTCAGTTTGGGTAAACTGCGTTTTTTGGACAGTTTCTCGTTTCTAAGTTCGTCATTAGAGTCCCTTACGGAAAACCTGAAGATGAACGGTGGTCTATCGAATTTTAAGTATTTCGCGTCGGAATTTGAAGACGAAAATGTGGCACGGCTTCTTTTACGTAAAAACGTGTATCCATATACCTACATGAATGACGAAAGCAAGTTTGAAGAAATACGATTACCTCCAAAGGAAGCTTTCTATTCAGAGGTGAAGAAATCTCATATTTCAGACGCAGATTATGACCACGCCTGTAATGTTTTTAACATCCTAGACATATCCACAATGGGAGAATACAGTGACCTATATCTTCGGACAGATGTGTTATTGCTCTCTGACATTTTTCAAAATTTTCGCCGTGTGTGCCACAGGGACTACGGTCTAGACCCATGTCATTTCTATTCAGTACCGGGATTATCGTGGGCTGCAATGTTGAAAATGACAGGAGTACAACTGCAACTTATCACAGACATTGATGAACTGCTGTTCTGGGAACGGGGACTACGTGGCTGAATAAGCCAGGTATCGCACCGTCACGCCGTCGCCAATAACCCTTATTTGAGCAACTATGATAAGGCAGAGCCAAATTCATATATCTCTTTCTGGGACTGTAACAATTTGTACGGTTGGGCGTGCATGCAAAATTTACCGCTCCGAAGTTTTAGGAATTTGAATGAGAAAGAAGTACAGAAATTTGATGTCATGAGAGTTCCGGATGACGCCTCGACAGGCTATCTGATCGAAGTTAGCTTAGAATATCCGGCACATCTTCATGATGACCATAACTGCCTCCCGCTGTGCCCAGTTAAACGACACGTGGCAGACGATGAGTTGTCTCCATATGCTACAGAAATCTGGCAACAACTAAGGGGAAAAAGCAAACGAGCAAAAGGAGAAAAATTGCTCTGTACACTCGAAGATAAGGAACGATACGTGCTTCATTATCGAAATTTAAAACTCTACCTGCAACTGGGCATGCGCATCAAACGGATCCATCATGTGTTGGAGTTTTATCAAGAAGCGTGGCTGAAACCCTACATAGACTTCAACACTCGCAAACGAGCAGAGGCGAAGACAGAATTCGAGCGTATTTACTATAAACTAATGAACAACTCTGTATTTGGAAAGCTAATGGAATGTCAAAGAAAACACGTGGATGTCTCACTGACCAATTCAGAGAAGAAGCTCAAAAAGTTAACGGCAAAACCGACATTTCGTGAGTCGAGGATATTCAACGAAAATCTCGTTGGTGTGAACTGCAAGCGCAACAAAGTGTTAATTAATAGGCCTATCTTTGCTGGTCAAACGGTACTCGATTTGAGCAAGGTACTTATGTATCAGTTTTGGTATGGGTACCTCAAACGAAAGTATGGTAATCAAGTCACGTTATTGATGTCTGACACAGATTCGTTCCTCTTCCACGTTGTAACAGAAGACATATATGCAGACATGAAGAAAGACTCCCATCACTTTGACACATCAGAGTATCCTACAGACCACTTTCTGTATTCTTCAAGCAACAGAAAAATTCCAGGAAAGTTTAAAGATGAATTGAATGGCAAGGTGGCTGAAAAATTTTGCGGGTTGAGATCAAAAATGTATGCAGTATGTCACAGTACTGACGGCGAAGAGACAGAGACCAAGAAAGCGAAAGGCATTCAAAAGGCAACGACTGAGAAGGATTTGCGGTACGAAATGTATGAGAACGTCCTCATGGATAAAACGGAAATTCTATCGACAATGGATCTGATACGAAGTCGCAAACACAACCTGTATTGTGAAACAGTGACCAAAAAGAGCCTGAGCCCATTCGATGACAAACGGTATATTTTGAATGATGGCATATCAAGTTTGTCATATGGACATTATTGTGTAAACCATACTTCACTCGATCCAGAAGTATGTCAGGAGTATCAAAACAGAATGCAGTGTGACACTTCCTGTGCCACAGAAGTCCCAAAAACAGAACGCAAAGTGACACATGTCCGCGACAACTCTGATACATATTCGACAACTGTGTCTTAAACGTCATCACGGTGATGTGCTGGTGGAACTTGTTAATGAACATGCATGTAATTAGTTATTTATGTGAATAAATATTATTAAATGAATGTTGTCGTATTTATTAGCTCACGACCTCACATCCTCCCCCCTCATCCATGACGCTACTGTTATAGTAATTATACTGTATTTCAGATTTGTAGTAAGTATGGCGAGAATATCATGCTCATTATATATTGGTTGTTAACAAAGACAGTTAATGACAGGAAGAAAATGCATAACCTGGTACAACAGTCAATATATTTGCTCCGTTGCGTGTGTATTGATTCTTGAGAACCAAAGTAAATTACACATCGTTTATGATTAATGGCTTTTGTTTTTAAACAAAAGTAATGACTGTATATGGAATGGTTTCTCAGGTTGAGAAACTGAGAAACCATTCCATGTACAGTTGTATACTACTCATATTAGGATCAGTTATTAATTCCAACTTGCATTTCGTCATTTTCAATGCCGCAGACCAGCTTAAACCAGGACTAGTTACAAACTGGGCTGGATCAAGTTTATAAGTGTTTATACAAATGTCTCTGAATTTTTCAAAACAGTCTGCGAGTAATAGTACATCCGTTTTAAGATATATGTCGTGATATTCGCCGAAAGATTGGACGTTCAACTGAGCCCACACAGTTTGTGCGTGTTGGTAATCCGCATCTGATATCTCCTTTTTTGTTAAGTTATTATAGAATGCGGGCTTCTCCGGAAGTGACGCGTAATTAAATTTAGAAAATGAATCGCAAAATTGGTAGGGATACACATTCTTTC
>JBEVXV010000274.1:0-2543 GCA_040505915.1 Sedimenticola sp.
AGGGTGAATTAAATCAACGAGTTATCTATTGATCCCCCTCACCCCAACCCTCTCCCCACAGGGGAGAGGGAGTTAACGGGACAGCAGTGGGTCAATATAGAAACTAAGGTACCCCCCTCTTTGCTATGAGTAACGATTCGAAAATAGTTCACCCCAACCGTCTCGCCATGCCGGTTGAGGGCATGACCTGTGCCGCCTGTTCCGGTCGCCTTGAAAAGGTGCTGAACAAGCAGGCCGGTGTGATTCAGGCACGGGTCAACCTTGCCTCAAATAGTGCGGCGGTTGATTTTGATGCCACCGAAATCTCTACCACTGACATCGTGGCAGCGGTTTCACGCGCTGGTTTTTCCGTACCCACAGAGAGCACCGATCTGTTTATAGAGGGCATGACCTGCGCCGCCTGCTCCGGTCGCCTGGAGAAGGTGCTCTCCCGGCTCCCTGGAGTGGGGCGGGCAGCAGTCAATCTGGCAACCGAAAAGGCGACGGTGAGCGCACCCGCCGGTACCGTCTCCCAACAGCAGTTGATTGATGCCGTGAGCCGCGCCGGTTTTACCGCTACACCCGCTGTTAGTGCCGGTGAACAGCAGGCTGCAATGGATGCCAGGGCCGAGCAGCGGGCCAGCGCCGAGTTTAGGCTGCTGCTGATATCCGCCGCCCTGACCGTTCCATTGGCGCTGCCTATGGTGCTGATGCCGTTCGCTATCGATGTCTCCCTGCCTGCCTGGTGGCAGCTCCTGCTGGCTACACCGGTGCAGTTCTGGATCGGACGGCGCTTTTATGAAGGTGCCTTCAAATCGCTAAGAGGCGGTGCCGGTAATATGGATGTACTGGTTGCTATGGGCACTTCGGCGGCTTGGGGTCTGAGCAGCTGGGTGACAGTGACCGGTGGAGGAGGGGGGCACCTCTACTTCGAGGCGTCCGCCATGGTTATCACCCTGGTGCTGTTTGGTAAATGGATGGAGGGGCGGGCCAAGCGCAGTGCCGCCTCGGCCATTCGCGCACTGATGAGGCTGCAGCCGGATAGCGCTCATGTAGAGCGGCATGGGGTGCTGATGGATGTACCGGCAGAGAGTGTCGTCCATGATGAGCTTGTACTGGTTAGGCCCGGTGAGCGACTACCTGTGGATGGTGTGATTCTGGAGGGTAGCAGTCAACTCGATGAGTCACTGATTACAGGTGAGTCCCTTCCGGTATCCAAAAGCGTTGGCGATTCTGTTACCGGCGCCTCGGTCAATGGTGATGGAGTGCTGCGTATCCGGGCAACCACTGTCGGTGCAGAGTCGACCCTGTCACGCATTATTCACCTGGTGGAGAGCGCCCAGGCGAGCAAGGCACCGGTGCAGAAGTTGGTGGATAAAATATCTGCCATCTTTGTGCCGGTGGTGGCGGTGATCGCGCTGCTCACTTTTTGTGGCTGGTGGCTGGCAGGTGATCTACAGACAGCCTTTGTCGCAGCAGTCTCTGTGTTGGTGATAGCCTGCCCCTGTGCATTGGGCTTGGCAACACCAACCGCGCTGATGGTGGGTACGGGTATTGCTGCCCATCATGGTGTATTAATTAAAGATGCGGAGGCGCTGGAGCGGGCCTACAGCAGCGATACGGTAATATTTGATAAGACCGGCACCCTGACGCTGGGCGCTCCCTCCGTTGAAAAGATAATCTCCCTGACGGGGGAGCCTGAACAGCTGCTACAGCTTGCCGCATCTGCTCAGCAGGGCAGTGAGCATCCACTGGCCAGCGCAATTCAAAAGCGAGCGGAGAGTGACTCGGTTGCGTTATTGCCGTTTGCTGAATTCACCAGCATACCGGGCATGGGCCTGACGGCTGAAGTTGACGGGCGCAAGCTCCTGATCGGTAATCGGCGACTTATGCTTGAGCAGGGCGTTGTATTGGCGTCACTGGCTGAGCAGGCAGCGGAGGCTGAGCGGGAAGGCGCCACACTGATGTGGCTGGCTGGGGTAGGTGATGTTATCGAGCTACTGGGCTTTATCGTGGTGAGTGACCCGGTGAAGGAGGAGGCCATTGCCGCTGTGGCGATGATACGACAACGTGGGCTGGAGGTGGTGATGCTGACCGGCGATAACCCACATGCCGCTGCCAAAGTAGGGCGAGCGGTTGGCATTGAGCGGGTGATTGCCGAAGTGCTGCCTGGAGATAAAGCGGCTGAAGTGGAGAAACTGAAGCAGGCGGGCAGACGTGTCGTGATGGTCGGTGATGGCATCAACGATGCCCCCGCCCTGGCCCTGGCCGATGTGGGAATGGCCATGGGGACGGGGACCGATGTGGCGATGCATACCGCAGGCATCACCCTGATGCGGGGTGATCCCCGTCTGGTTGCCGATGCGCTCTCTATCTCCGGGGCGACCTATCGAAAAATCAGACAAAATCTCTTTTGGGCATTGATATACAACCTGATCGCTATCCCCCTGGCCGCGTCTGGTCTGCTTAATCCGGTGATCGCTGGGGCTGCCATGGCGATGTCATCGGTGAGCGTGGTCTCTAACTCGCTGCTGTTGCGGCGCTGGAGGCGTGAGTGAAGTGCC
>JBEVXV010000274.1:2643-28600 GCA_040505915.1 Sedimenticola sp.
TCATTTGGCGGTTATGATAATCGTTATCATTTGCGGCTGGCAGGTGACTACATTAAGGGCGCTTTATAAGTGGATACCACAACACTATCGGCACTAAAACCTGGAGAGAAGGGAGAGATCATCAGGGTTGATGGTGAGGGTGAGTTGAGAAGCCGCTTGAGTGCGCTCGGTTTCCGCAGTGGTGCAACGGTTGCTGTTCTTTATAGCGCGTTGTTTGGTGGCCCCAGAACCTACACTATTTGTGGTAGTCAGGTGAGTCTGCGTAAAACCGAGGCGAACCTTATTCATATTGGGGTGCCTGTCCAAGAGTAGGGCCGGGTCAAAGGTTCCCTAATAGCTAATTACAGTTGAGCAGCCATTTAACCTGGATTCAGCAGTTGACTGCGCCATTCTGAGGCTAACTTACTGATATGAATGCCATTGACTTCCATTCGCTATTTCACCTGCGGGGTGAGTCACTCCGTCCAACTGCAGATTCCAGGTTTAACGCGGGTATCAATATGATACATATGGCCCGTGGAATACCTGCATGGTAAACACCATCAGAATGACCTTTACCCGTAACCAAGCTACTATTGTAGGTGATGATTTTCATCATATACCCCCGTTTTGTGGTCCTTATCATATTGTTATTAGGGACGGCGCTAGATGACCCAGAAAAAAGAACTTAGTGTCGCCTTGGTGGGGAACCCAAATACAGGGCGAACCACCCTCTTCAATCAGCTGACCGGCTCCCACGGTTCGACTGGTAACTACCCTAGAGTGACTGTTGGCATCCACTCCAGCACCATTGAGCATAAAGGGTGGCGCATCGAAGTCATCGACCTGCCAGGTATCTACTCACTCAGTTGCCGTACCGATGAGGAGCTGCAAAGCCGGGAGTATATCTACAAGAGGCAGCCTGACCTGCTGATCGATGTGGTCGATATGGGGAGTCTGGAGCGCAATTTGCTGCTTACCACCCAGCTGATCGAGATGGGTGTACCCTGGGTGATCGCCCTCAATATGCGAGATGAGGCAGCACAGAAAGGCGTGAAGGTCGACTGTGATACTTTTTCTCAAATCATGGGTGCTCCTGTCATCGAGATGGAGGCGCGTAGTGGGGTGGGGGTGGCTGAGCTGCTTGATGCCATTGTCCGTTGTGCAGAGGGGGATCGCAGGGGCAATGCCATAAAGATCACTTACGATGATCATCTGGAGGCGGCGATCAGGCGTACCACCACAACGTATACGGCACTCCACCCAGATGAGATCAACGAGGCACAGGCGCGCTGGCTCTCTATCAAACTGCTTGAGGGTGACGAGAGTTTTCTGAAAGCGGAGAGTGATCATTCCAAACTGATTGCGATGGTGACAGAGGAGCAGAAAATGCTTGCCGATCAGCATGGTGACGATGCGGCGATGCTACTCAATAATGGTCGCTACGGTTTCGTCAACGGGCTGATGCGCGAAACAGTAAAGCTCGATGTTGATATCTCTTTTCAGCGTATTGATGTGACGAGAATGATCGATTCGGTACTACTTCACCGCATCTTTGGTTTGCCACTTTTCCTTGGTTTTATGTGGTTGATGTTTGAAACAACTTTCACCTTGGGTACCTACCCAATGGAGTGGATCGATGCCGGTGTCACTCTTATATCGAATGGAGTGGCGACGCTACTGCCTGATGGGATGTTCAAACGAATGCTGGTTGATGGGGTGATTGCGGGTGTTGGTGGAACGATCATTTTCCTGCCCAATATTGTGATTCTGTTTCTTTTTATCGCCCTCTTTAGTGAGAGCGGCTACCTCTCCCGCTCCGCCTTCCTGATTGACCGCGTGATGCACAGCTTCGGCCTTCATGGTAAGGCATTCATCCCAATGATTACCGGCTTTGGCTGCAATGTTCCGGCACTTCTTGCTACACGCACTATTGAGAACAAGAAGGATCGGCTGGTGGCGATGATGGTCATTCCCTTCATGAGTTGTTCAGCGCGGCTACCCGTTTTTATTCTCTTTACGAGTGTCTTTTTTGCAGAGACTGCGGGTACCGTCCTCTTTGGTATGTATGTCACCAGTATCATGATCGCCTTACTGACGGCGGTTATATTAAGTAAAACAGTAATCCATGGTGCCAACACCTCACCGTTTCTGATGGAGCTTCCACCCTACCGGAAGCCAACGGTTAACTCCGTAATGGTTCACATGGGCTCAAATGCTCTTGAGTTTCTTAAGAAGGTAGGTGGCATTATCGTGATCGGTTCCTTGATCATTTGGTTTCTGCAGACCTTCCCACAGGAGGTACCGCTGAGTAAATCCTTTGAGCAGGAGATTCGGGTGCTTGAGGAGCTACCGGCATCTGAATTTCGCGATGACCAGGTATCCACCTTGAGAAACGAGAGGCGGGCAGAGATTCAGCGGGGGCGATATTTGGGGCAGGTTGGTGCGATGGTAGAGCCGATATTCAGGCCACTTGGCTTCGACCTTAACAGCTCTATTGCGCTTCTGACTGGATTGGTGGCAAAAGAGGTGATTGTGGCCACTTTTGGTGTGCTGCACTCCAGAGGTGAAGGGGTGACCGAAGAAGATACGGGTCTGCGCGCCGAGGTTGCGGGCTCCATGACTGCCACCTCGGCGATCGCATTTATGGTCTTCTCCCTCTTCTATATGCCCTGTTTTGCGACCTTGGCGATGTTCTATCGCGAGTCGGCATCATTGGGCTGGACACTATTCTCAGTCGGGTTATCACTAGGCGTTGCCTACACCTTGGCGCTTGGTGTGGTTATTATTGGAGCCTAATAGATGAATGAGTTGAGTTTCTGGGATTATATAACCCTCGGGATTGCTCTGATCGTGATCTGCGCTTATGTTGTGATGCGCGTTATGCGTGCGCTGGAGAGCAACAAAAGGGGAGGCTGCAACGGCTGCAGTAAAGGTAGTTGCTCTACACCGGCCAACATTGATGTGGGTGGTTGCAGTGAGAAAGAGCGGGGTAAGTAGCGCATGGTGGATAGCATGTAGTACAGAGTAGTGCCCCGCTGCTTGTGTTAACTATTCAGCTGGGTCTGCATGTGGGCAATCGACCCAGACCCCAGGTGAAAATAGTCCAAAAATAGGGTTGGCGGAATAGCTGCTAACGCTATTATATATACATAATTATCGAGGTTTGAAATGTCCAAGACGTACAAAGTAGAAGGTATGAGCTGCGGCGGCTGTTCCAGCTCGGTAGAGCAGGCGATCAAGGCGGCGGTACCGGGTGCCGGTGTTCAGATTCAGCTCGAGGGTGGCTTGGTCACTGTCGATGGTGTGGATGATGATGTGCGGGTGGCGAAAGCGGTGGAGGATGCAGGTTTTACCTTTGTTGGGCCTGCTGCCTGATTGAGCTGGCGTTTTCTGTCTCCTGTAGGAGCGGCGCCCCGCCGCGATGAACAAAGCACGGCCTGTGCAATCTTCCATCGCGGCGGTGGCGCCGCTCCTACAAACGTATCAAAGTCGCTGGGGTAGACTCTTGCGGATCTCTGAAGCATCGTGGGAGGCCAGATTCTTCGATATTTCACCGCTTACCATCTTCTGCAAGGAGCTGCTCTGCTGTTTTCGTAACATGCCGAGAAAACCTGGAGATGCGACAACATAGAGTTTGTTGAATCGGCCGTTGGTGCGGCCACACTCCAGAGTTTCCCCCACTTGTGCTGCAAAACGGGTTGCTGCTTCATTTTTTGCATCGGCTTCATGGCCCATGTCGTGACTGCCTGTGCCAGCATTTCTATCCCTGCCGGGACGGTCGGAGACCAGGTCACCCTGATGCAGTCGACCTTCGGGGTGGTTAAGGGTGTGGATCTCTTCCAGGGAACTGGTTGATTTTTCGGCGGAGAAAATCCGCGCTTGGCTTGAATCTGCAACAACTACCCAGGCTACACTCATAGAATACCTCCTTTCATTCACAATAAATGGACAAAAACTCTTTATTATCCTGGCACATCTGTTGGTGTGGGCAAGCTTGTAGGGCTCTTGCAGGGAGACCCTCAGAAAGTGCCGACAGCTTATGCCGGAGAGGCCCTGTCGTTATGGGGTTTTGTCAGGGCTGATTTTCAGTATAGAGGAAAAAAATAGCCTTGTTACTGCCGAATGGTGCTGGTTTTATGATTATTTTTCGTATTAAGGCGCAAAAACAGCGCGAGCTTACAGCCCTGAGCTCTCCCAGCTTTGGGGTTATAGATGAATAAAAAGGGTAACTGTTCAGTACCGGACCCCGATCTTATTGTAGGAGTGGTCTCTCGGACCGCGATGAAACAACCACCCTGGTGCAACTATCCATCGCGCTTCGAGAAAGCGCTCCTACAGGGAAGTACGGCATAAAATATGCTCAACGCCTGGTAAAAACACCCCCAAAAACAGGTATAGCTGAATAGTTACTAAAAAGGCTCTCCATACCCTCTTTTTTGGCGCTTTTTCGCAAGATAGCGGGCGTCGGTAAGTCCAGGTATCGATTGGGTGGGTGCAGCCCTTAAATAGATTAAAATCAAGTGGCTGCCGAGTTACGCGGTACTAACCCGGTCTACGACAGGCACCTAAGATGCTGCTGTCTGTCCGAAATCCTTCTCCTCCTCCTCCTCCGCCTCATCATCTTTCATCTCCACCGGGGGGTTGAGCTTGTAGTGCTGAATCATACGCCTTAGCCGGGGGCGGGAGATGCCGAGAATTTCACAGGCGTTCCCTTTGTGCCAGGCGGTCGCTTCCAACACGCGGGCGATGTGGGCACTCTCCATCTCTTCCAGGCTCTGTTGTTCCAGCGGTCTGCACTCTGGTCTACTCTCTACCAATCTACTCTCTGTCGTTGAATTAAGTGGGGCAGGGAGTAGGTCTCTGCTCAGGGTGTTGCCCCGTGAGAGGGCAACGCTCTTCATCAGGACATTTTCCAGCTCCCGGATATTGCCTGGCCAGTCATACTGCCCCATGGATTCCAGGGCATCTTTGGAGATATGGGTGACGTTGCGATGCAGTTCGCGGTTGATGCGACCCAGGAGCACCTGAACCAGGTCCATAAGATCCTCTTTACGTTCACGCAGGGGAGGGAGGTGAACATTGACTACCTGCAGTCGGTAGTAGAGATCCTCACGAAAGCGACCCTCTTTGACGCGCTGAACCAGGTCGACATTGGTGGCGGTGATGACCCGGGCATCAGTCGTATGGACCTGCTTTGCCCCCAAGGGGTTGAACTCTTTGTACTGTAGTACCCGTAGCAGTTTGGCCTGCATTGCCGGGGACATCTCACCCACCTCATCGAGGAAGATGGAGCCACCCCGGGCGAGGGTAAATTTACCCTCCTGTTTACCTACCGCGCCGGTGAAGGCCCCTTTTTCGTGGCCAAACATATCCGATTCAAGCAGTGTCTCGACCAGTGCCGCGCAGTTGACCGCGACAAAAGGGCCGTCGGGTTTCTCGCTGGAGCGGTGTATGGCGCGCGCTACCAGCTCTTTGCCGGTACCAGATTCTCCGGTGATCAACACGGTTGCAGGGCTCTTTGCCACCATGCCTATGGCCTTAAACACCTCTTTCATGGAGCGGCTGCGCCCGACCATGGTGAGGTGGTTTGACTCCAGGCTGCTGACGGTGGTGAGCAGCTCCTCCTCAGGGTTCTCGATGGTTGTCAGCAGTTTGCTGATGGAGGCATCCAGTTCATCAATGTCGATGGGCTTGTGGATGTAGTCATCAGCCCCCTTCTGCATCGCCTCAATAGTGCTCTCCATGTCATGAAAGGCGGTGATCATGATCACTCTGCCATTGGGCAGTAGCTGTTTGAAATCAGGCAGCCCCTCCAGGCCCGAACGACCGGGCATACGGATATCGAGGATAATCAGCTCAGGCTGCTCTTGTGCTTTCTCAAGTCCATCGTCGACGCTGTGGGCGATGAGTGTCTCATGGCCCTGGCTGCGTAGATGGAGTTGCAGAGTTCTGCAGCTGGCGACATCGTCATCAACGATCAATATTTTGCTCATGCTTCTTTCAGCTCCAACGCTATGGTGTCTGAATGGGTCTCTGTTTTTGGCGAGACGGGTAGAAAAATAGCAGCACAGAGACCCTGAGGGGTGTGGGGTTTCATCTCGATACTCCCTTGGTGCTGATCGAGAATGCGTTTGACGATAGCCAGCCCTAGTCCAGTGCCTTTGCTCTTGGTGGTAAAGAAGGGTTCGAATATCCTCTCCCTCTCTTCCTGCTCAATTCCGCAGCCGTTATCGCAAATTTCAATTCTAATACCTGTGCCGCCCACGCCCAGCTCAATCATGGCATCGATCTCTATGCGGGGTTTGTGGGCCCCTTCGACGGCTTGTATCGCATTGGCAATAATATTGGAGAACACCTGCCTGAGTTTGGTCGAATCGCCTAGCAGGGTGGGCAGGCCGGGGTGATAGGTAACACGCAGATCTACACCGGTCTCGTCAATGCGACGCTGGGATATGTTGATTGCCAAGTCGATGACACGGTCGATGGTGATCCAGTCAGGTTTCAGTGCATCGGGCCGGGAGTAGGTTAGCATGTCGGAGAGGATCTCCTCCATGTAGCGGATCTGCTCCAATGCAATTGACCTGAGTTCATCAATCTCCGCACTGCTTCCGATACCGGTCTGCTTGCCAAGGATCTGTAGTGTCATCTTTACCGATGAGAGGGGGTTACGCAGATCATGGGCAACCATGCTGGCCATTTTTCCCATGGCGGCCAGTGCCTCGGAGCGTGTCAGCTCACTGTTGCGTGCCTCGACCTCCTTCTCTAGGCGCTTCTGTTCAGTGATATCCTCTTTTACTGCCAGAAAATGGGTGATCTCTCCATCGCTATTACGGATACCGGAGATTGAGGCCGATTCCCAATAGAGCTCCCCCGTTTTCTTACGGTTATGGAACTCGCCACGCCATTCGCCACCTGCGGATACGGTACTCCAGAGGTTACTGTACTCATTGCTGGAGGTTTCCCCTGACTTAAGAAAGCTGGGGTTTTTGCCTTTCACCTCTTCGAGTGTATAGCCCGAGATCTCAGTGAATTTAGGGTTGGTATACTCGATCAGCCCCTCAAAATCGGTGATGAGTACAACGCTTGGGCTCTGTTCCACCGCTCTACTGAGCTTACGCAGGGACTCTTCTGCCTGACGCTGTTCGGTAATGTCGGCCCCGATACCGGTGACACCAATGACCTCTCCTCCTGCGTCATAGGAGAGGGTGTTATTCCATGCGATCAGACGCAGGCTACCGCCTCTCGCCTTGACATTAACCTCATAATGGGGGGGGAAGTGTTCGGGTAGGTTCATCCCCTCTATCACCCCGGCAACATCATCTATTAACTCATCGGGAACAAACTGCCTAATCCAGGCTTTCCCCACGACTTCGTGGCGTCGCCAGCCGGTCAGGGAGAGGAAAAAATCGTTGCAGAAGGTTACTTTTCCTTCTCGGTCCAGGGCGATGGCGGCAAGGTCAATATTTTCAAGGGTGTGCCGGAAACGCTGCTCATAATCACGCTGGGCCTCTGCAATTTTGTGATAGTGGTGAGTTTGAGCGATAAACCAGGCTCCAATGGTGAGCATTGTGAGCATGGCGAGATAGAGGGTGATGTGCCGGCGAATAAAGAAAGGCAGAGTAGCAGAGAGTTCACGAGGTGAAACGCGCGAAATAATTTTCCAGCCGCCCTCCTGTTTTGAGGGGGCGTTCAAATAGTTCCCTACCGGGATGGCCGCCTTTTGAGCAATACTCTTTGGGTGTACGGCAGTAAAGGTAAACATGCCGTCTGCTAATTCAAACTGCCCGTTCTCATACTCACCGATGAGCTGCCATGCACGGGCTGATCGGTCCTGGAAAACCTTATGGTTGCCCAGCATAAAGCCCCACTCATCATCACGATTAGGACTTCTCAGCCAATAGCCATCACTATTAATCAATTCAATATGGTCAGCAATGTTGGCTGCCGCCCGGGTGAAGTTTCGGATCAGGTGCTCGCCGAAGTAGTTGAGCAGGATAACCCCTTTTTTGTGTCCCGCCTGGTCAAAAACAGGTGTGCCAAAGCGCATCATCGGTTTTAGCGGATACTCGATTTTTCTCCCCTCGATATTAAGGTCCAGCGGGGAGAGATAGATACCTCCACGGTCTAGTGCCAGGGCCTCACGAAAGTAGTATCTGTTGATCTTGTTCTGCAGTGCTCTCTGGACAACCGCCTCGGGGGTGCCCCCATTGAAATTGATGCGAACAATTTCCATGCCACTGTTGTCGAGATAGCGTATCTGGTCATAGCGTTTCTTTTTGTCGGCAAAAACGGTGAACTCATCAACGATTCTCTCCTTGTCGTTGTCTGTCAGGTCATCAAGCAACCCCTGCCCCTCTATATGCTCGGCCAGGAACATCAGGTCGCTGACTACATCCTCTATATCGGTGATGATCATATGCCGGGCGAGGTCGACATTGAGCGACTCACTCGCCTCCTTGGCCGAACGTTCCGTGGTATAGACCGTGTAGTAGTGCATAGAGCCGACGATCGTCAGCACTAGAAAAAGCGAGAGAAAAATCTCCCAGAATGATTTGAACAGACTAAGATTGGAGCGTGGTGGTGGTGGGGGAGTTATCGGCATTGTCTCTCTAGGTGCTGTTGCAGTCTCGACATGTAATTTTCCAGGAGCTCATCACTCTCTCGTGGTATCAGAAAGGTGAGGCGGGCGGCGATGATGTAGGGTTTACGATCGCCCTCACCAGCGGGTCGTTTCTCTGTCAGCAACTGCCTTACCCGGGCCAGTATTTCAACCGGCTCTTTGCAGTAGCGGGGTAGGGTGACATTGCCTGAGTACCACTGGGCGGCACTGGAGATACCCAGCAAAATAAGTAGCACCACCAGAATCACCTTTATGGGTTTAAATGGTGGCTTGTTCTCTAACTCCTCTAGATCGGTATCATGCATAGTGCAGCACCTCGCGGCAGCTGCTCTGCACGGCGCCTGAACTTTTTAGTTCGCGCTGAACCTGGACAGCCGTTTTCAATCCTTGAAAAATGCGCTCCCGTATAGAGACTCCATCCAGATAGTTGGCGCACAGGTGCAGTCCCGGCGCTACGGCTGCCAAACGTGAACGGATCTCCAGCAGGCGTGCCTGGTAGTTACCGTGGTACATAGGTAGTCCCCGCTGATGTCGCTCCAAGCGAATATAGGTGGGCTCTCCTCGGATACCCAGTAGTGGGGCGAGGCTGGAGAGCGTCTCTGAGATGATACGTTGATCACTCCACTCCATCTGCTGCCGATGACGATGCCCCCCCAGATAACTGGTCAGCAGATGGTGGCCCACTGGGGCGCGCCCAGGGAAGAGGCGGCTCATCCACAGATTGCCGTTGAAGTTGAGTGGTTCACGACCAGGCACCAGAAAGCCGGTACCATCCAGGGGGTGGCTGATCTGTTTCTCTTGCAGGCCCATGTGAAGGACGCCAATGGGGCTGTAGTCGATGTCGGATAGCAATTTGGAGAGCCGCTGGTCGGTATTTATCAGCAGGGTTGCAGCCGTGTAGGCGGGTGTGCTGAGAATCAGTTGGGGAGTATGACGCTTCTGACCTCCGGCTGTGACCTGCCACTCTTCTCTGTCGTGGCAGATGTCATCAACCTTCATGCCATAACGGATAGTGACTCCATCACTGTTACTGATACGCGCTATCAGATCGGATAGCCCCCCTTGAAAAGAGAAGCTCTCTGCGTTGTTGGCGCGGCGTCTTTTTAAAACGCCATTGATCAGCATGCCCAGGGTAAGGCTACCGTAGCGCTGCTCAAGGGCGGTGAGCCTCGGCAGCACCGAGCGGGCCTCAGCCAGATTGGGATCTGAGGCGAGGGTGCCCGCAACAAAGGGGTCCATTGCCGTTTCAAGTATCTCACTACCCAACCGGCGTTTGATAAACTCAGATACAGACTCACTCTCCTTGCCGCCCTGAGGGATCAGTATCTCTGCCAGCAGCCGCAGTTTGGCGCGACGGCTCCAGAGAGGGGAGAGCGCCATAGCCGGTAGTTTCATCGGCACAGTGGCGAGTTTCCCCTGGTGTACCACATAACGATTGAGGCTTTTGTTACGGCATGTTTTATCTTCGTCCAATCCCAGTGCGCTGACCAGACGATCCACCTCGGAGCGGAAATTGACCACCATACCCGCTGCCCGTTCGGTAAGATAACCCTCTTCACAGGTGGAGCAAATCTTTCCACCAGGGCGCTCATCAGCCTCCCACACCTCGACCTTGACACCTCGCTGTGCAAGGTGCCATGCCGTGGCCAGGCCGGAGATTCCGCCGCCGATGATGAGTGCTTCGATTTTCAAGTTATCTCTTCAATTCAGCTTTCATTTTTTCCAATAACTCCCGATCCAGCAGGCCCAGGCCTCCGCCATCGGGGCTCTGCTTCGATTCAACATAGTGCTGGATCTCGGAAAAACGTTTCTCCGCCTGCGCGTTCTCTTGTAACCTAGGCACACGCTCTTTGGCAATTTTGAAGGCGTCGAAGTTGAGCTCTTTCAGGCCGAAGCCCTTCATTCGTCTTACTGCTTTCATCATGGCGCGGTTGCGGAAGCGGGTCAGATCTTTGCTGCTGATCTTCTCCAGCCCCTCGCGGCGGGCACTGAACTCGGCGGCTTTTTTTATGCCAGCGCGGACAAAGTCGGGGGCCGATTTAACGCGCGCCAGTGCATCGCTCATCCACTCGACACCGGCGAGGCTGGTGGTAATCACCTTTTCTACATCTTGCAGGGATACCATAGTGGCATCGCGGCGCTTGGCTTCGCGTTCAGCTGCCGCCTCCATGGTGGGCTTTACAAATAGAGTCACCTGGAATTCGCGGTCAGCGAGATGGGCCTCAAGCTGATTCTCGGCATCGCTCTCCCAAGGGAGTTTCCGCTCTGGGCTATCCTCCTCTTCGAGGCGATTCAGCAGCTTTATATTGACTTCAAAGCGTCCTTCACTGCGAGCGATATCCTCAGCGACAGCAAAGACCCCCTCGCGCAAAAATGAGGGTATCTCTTCCAGGTAGACTTTTGCCTCTTTGGTCCAGGGCAGGCCTGTGGATGAAGTCTCAGCTTCTGGCTGTGCAACCGTTGCCTGGGTATTATCTGGGCGCTTGCCGGGGAACTTATCCCCAAAACGCTTGGCGGCCAGGGTCGCCAGGTGTTCTGTGGTAACGGTAGACTCTCCCAGCTCCCTAACGTGGGACTCGGCCCGTTTACGTACCATCTTGCGCAGAAACCCTGGCACCCGCTCCAGGCGCGTCTCTGCTTCGGGAGACCAGGTCACTTCACCTCTGCTGCTCTCTACCAGTGGCTCAATAATGGAGCGTCCACTGGGGGTGTGACCACACCAGGGGTCGGCATCCATCAAGGTGCCACCCATAGCCAGAGGGCGTGCCCGGCAGCCAACACATAGCTTCTGATATTCACACTGGCCGCATTTGCCGCCGAGGATTGGATTTCGCAGCTGCTCAAAGGTGGGTGAGTTGTCCCAGATTTCCCAGAATCCCTGTTTACGGATACTGCCCTCTTCATCAGGTATGTAGGGGCAGGAGGTGACGGCTCCCTCAGGAGTGATACGGCAGTAGTGAATGCCTGCGAGACAGCCACCGCCCTCATAACCCTGGGCACGGGTAAGTGGTGAGTCGGGGTTATGCTCATAGGCGACCCGCTTGTAGTGGGGGGCGCAGCGTGCTCGGATAATCAGATCCTGGGTCTGTTCCTGAGCCTCGACCAGCTGTTTTAACACCGCTTCATAGCGTGCCGGGGTGATGTCTGACATCGACTCGCCGCGTCCGGTGCAGACCAGGAAGAAGATGTTGAGTACATGGGCGCCGGAGGCTTTGGCGAAGTCGATCATCGCCTGCACTTCGTGAGCATTTTTCTCAGTGACCGAGAAGTGTACCTGGAAGGGGAGGTCGTGCTTGCGGCAGAGATCCATTCCGTTGAGGCTCTTCTCCCAACTGCCGTTGCAACCACGGAAGCTGTCATGGCTTTCGGGGTTGAGGGAGTCGAGGCTTATTCCCATGCCCATGACACCGGCGGCTTTCAAGGCCACTACCCGCTCTTCATCAAGCAGTACGCCGTTGCTGCCGACCACAATCGAGAGCCCCAACTGGTTACCATGGGCCACCAACTGCTCCAGATCACGCCGTACCATCGGTTCGCCGCCGGTCAGCACCACCATGGTCTCATTACTGCGCGAGGCGATCTCATCCAGTAGCGCCTTGACCTCGTCGGTGGTCAGCTCACCCTCACCCCCCTCAAGACGCGCCTCGGCATCCATATAGCAGTGAGCACACGCCAGATTGCAACGGCGTGTGAGATTGACGGCAATTAGAAATAGATCATTCATCTAGCTATTCTTCAAATGGAACCCAGAGTTCACAGAGAAGCACAGAGCACACAGCGTTTTCTTGAAGTTCATGTGTTTTTAAAATTTTAAATGGCATAAAAAGCCAGGTTAGACCGTCCCTTCTTCCTACGAGGGAGAAGGCCAGGATGAGGGTGTATTAAATAGGTACACTATCTATTGATTCCCCTCACCCCAACCCTCTCCCCGAAAGGGGGCTATCATTGCCAAATTTTGAATTTAAATACTCTGTGTTCTCTGTGATCATTCATTTATGAATTACGAGGATCATTCGGATCGAGGTGGAATACACCTCGATCAGCCCAGATCTGTTTAATCGCATCCACCGCTTCTTCGCTGACGCTCTCAACTCCTTTGCGTTGGCTCCAGCCTTCGATCTCCTGGATCAGCATACCGCGCACCATATCGGGGGCTTTGGCGATACGCTCTCTGGCTGCCTCACTCCAGGGCATGGTCTCTCCGCTTGATGCTGAGCCGGCCTTGAATGTCTCCATTACCTGTCCGACAAACGCGGCATCAACCTGTTTCAGGCCGTTCTGTTTGGCAATGGTTTCGGCCGCCTTGCGGGTCATGTCACGGCAGAAGCCGTCGGGTACATTGGCCAGCATCGCTTCCGCCTCACCGCTCCAGCTGGCATCACTCTCGATCTCTGGTACTGTTTTCTCTTGGCTCGGCATCATGTTTGCGCTCATATTTGAAAAAGGAGAGCCGCTCTTTTTCTCCGGCTGAACGCTTGGCGTTACCTGCCCCGGCACGCCTCCACCCTCTTTCATAGTCGACTCCATCGCCTTACGTGCTTCGGCAAGACCCGCCTCGGCTACCACCAGGGATATATCGCTGTGGCCGTTGGCACGGGCGTAATCTTCGATACGCTGTTTCGAGCTGTCACGCATAAAGCCCTCGGGGACGCGCATCAGGCGGGCAAGAGCGGCAGCCTGCCAGTTAAGCGCTTCTGTTTCGGGTTCTTCGGATGCCGCTTCAACAACACCGTTACCGGGCAGTGTGGCCGCTTCTGCGCCTGGGTTGAACTCTCCGGTTTTGACCTTGTCGTCGAGAAATGCCTGGATATGCTCTGCCTCTACGACCCATAGATTGGCGGAGCGGGCTCTCTTTTCAGCGCGCATGCTGAGGTTGCCGCGCAGGCTGAGGTCCTTGATAGTCAGCAGTAGTGCGGTGGCCTGCTCGCTCCAGCGTACCGCCTGTTCACGATCAGCCTCTCCTGGTTTGCGTTTCAGTTCGCCACGCTCATAGGCACCGACAATCTCTCCCATCGTCTCTTCGGCATGACCGGGCATCAGTTGGGCGGTAGCCTCATCGACGATGCTCTCGGTGATGACGGTGTGGCCCTGCTCCTGGGCGTAACGGAGGATTGCCATCTTTGCCATCGGGCGGACGAAAGAGGGGACGCGCTCCATGCGTGCTTCCGCCTCGGCGGTCCAGGAGGTGCTGACTGAGGCCAGCCGATCCACCTGGGGGCGGTGTTGCTGTTGGCTTAGCAGCACAGAGCAGCTGACATCATTTAGTAGGTATTCGGCGTTACCGCCGATATCCAGGTCAGCATCGGCATGAATGCCGGTGGTACCGAGAATCAGCAGTGACGGTTTGACTTCGCTCAGGTAGCGGTTGATGACATCGTGGGGCTTGCCGTCGAGGAGTACAGTTTCGATCTCCATGCCGTAATCCTTGGCGATGGATTGGGCGACTGAGAGGTGGCCCTGATAGATTTTCGCCAGTCCTGAGTCGATGATCTCTTCGTGGAGTTTCTCCTGCTCTTTAAATTTGAATACCTGCCCCGCCTCTTCCGAAAGCACAGCGGCGATGCGGTTGAAGGCGACATAGTGGTAATAGGGGTCGAAGGCGGAGATTACTTTGACTTCGACACCCCAGCCCTTGGCCAGAGAGAAAGCGGTGAGTAGGCCACCATAGGACTTAGCTGAGCCGTCGATAGCGACGACGATAGGGCCATCACTGATGCTGCGTGTCGGCTCTTTGATAATCAGTGTATCAATTTTACTGCGCCGGGCCAGACGCTGGCAGACGCTGCCCAGGCGGCTTGACTTGATGGCACCCAGTCCTAATGCGCCCATGACCAGCAGATCATAATCGCCACTGTTGGTCTCATTGACCAGCTCTCGGTAGTTTTTACCCTCCAGGGAGCGGCGCTGCACTTCAATTTTTTCGTTTTGAGCTTTTGTATCCACCTGATCCAGATAGGAGTCGGTGATAATGGAGAGTCCTTTGGTAATCAGGTCATCGTGTACATCACGCTGCCGTTCCAGCTCCTGCTCTTCACGGAACTGTTCAGGCAGGCCGCCTTCCATCTGGCGAAAGCGGGCATCGTGCAGCTTTGCCGCATAGACATGGGCTGCGGTCAGTCGGCTGCCGTAGTAGGTGGCGAGAGATACTGCCTCCAGAGTGCCCCGGTTGGAGTGGTCTGATGAGTCAACTGCCAGCAGGATAGATTGGTAACTTGGCAGTGGGGCAAGTTCCGTTGGGGCGACTTGGGCTTGGGTGGACATAGATTAAACCTGTGGCAGAAAACAAAAGAGAGAGTAGTTATGCAGGCACCACTTTTGTAACTATTTAGCTATACCTGTTTTTGGACTGTATTCACCAGAGGTCGGAGTCGATTGCGCCAGGATGGAAAAGGTAACTTTTTACTACGCAATCCACCCCGACCCCAAACCTAAAATAGTTATCGGGATTGTTGTGCATAGCCAGTAAAAACAAAGGCACAGGCCCACTGGATATCAAACTCCAAAAGCCCTGAACCTTTGTTCTTAACCAGCAATAAACCAGTAGCCAATGATGTAGCTGATGACGACAAAATTGATGGCGCCACCAATGAAGGCCATATAGTCCATCGGTGTGAAGCGCCGTCTCTGTTTCTCTTGGTTCATGATCTTTTACCCGTTAGGAATCACTGGATGAACCCGGCCGCCGCTTGGAGATGGCCGGGATTCACCACAGAGGTATAACCGGCTTACTTGAAGGTAAAGTCAGCGGTTGCTGCACCACCAGCAGTCACTTTGACCTTACCCTTTTGGTTCTTCAGAAAGCCGTGCCACGCCTTAATCTTGTAGTTGCCCGCAGGTACGTTGTCTATAGTGTAGGTTCCATCATCGCCCACTTTGGCGAAGTACGGGTTTTTAGCGACAAAGACAAAGCCGTGCATAAAGTCATGAGCATCGCACTCAACTTTGATAGCAGGGCCCTTCTTCATTTTGATCGTGGAGTTGACCGTGCCTGGCTCAGGCTGGCTGATGTTGGCAAGTGTCTTTTTCGGACCCTTTGCATCGCCACGAATCAGTTCGTAGGTGTGGATGTTGTGGAGGATCGGATCTTTGTTTATAGCGGCCAGTTTGTTTTTATTTTTCATGATCTGCATAAAGGGTTTAAATTCACACCCCTCCTGCTCGATTTTGCCATCAGCTATATCGGCAGGGAAAGGCTTACCCTTTTTCACCTTATCGAGATAGACCACGGTATCCATCAGATTGCCGTTGACCACGCGTACATAGTCGATGCTGCGCTCGCCGGTGCCGCAGACCTTGTTGTCTTTACTAATTTTGTAAGTGTTGGGGGCACGGTCTTTACCTGTGAAGGAGATCTTGCCGGTAATAGTGCCGCCATCGCTGACGGTCACTTCCTTGTAAGCGGCCGACTGCGCGGCTAAGGGCAGAGCGCAGAGGCTGGCCAGAGTGAGGGATACGAGCATTTTTTTCATGCTAAGACTCCTTTAAAAGTGTCAATGGGGTGTGACCCCGTGGTCAGGCTGCCTGCTCTGGCTGTTCCTGATTGGGTTGTAAAAGCTCTTCAAGCATCTCGATATGGATGCTGCGGTTAACGCTATCTTCCGCCTGGTCGAGACGTGACAGCAGGTCTTCGGTTGAACGCTGACGGTCAAATGCCTGGAGCACTTTACCTATGGTGCGGGCCTCTTCACCTCCACCCAGGCTGACGCTGTCGATGATCGCTGCCGGTAGTCTGGCAACAAAGGTGGCATCGGTCAGGCTGGGCAGGGATAGCGCCAGCGCCTTTGCCGCCGCTACCCGTACACCGCCATCCTCATCTTCCAGCTTCTCAGTAATCTTTTTTGCGATACTGAGGTTGTGAATATCGGCAACCACCATATGGTCCGCTTCAGTTGGATTTCGGCTGTTGTTGATCAGATTTGACAGCGCCTCAATCGCCAGAACGCGGACGGTTATCTCACTATCAGCCAGTGCTTCAATGAGAGGAGCCACTGCTGCACGATTACCCAGATAAGCCAAAGCACGAGCACAGATTCCCCGCTGTTCCACACTGCCGACCGTCAGCTGTGTTATAAGAGTACCAACAGCATCCATAAGTTCAGGTATATCGAGTTGTTTTCGTCCGATATCACCTATTGCCGCCGCTGCCTCCTGGCGTAGAATCTCATCATCATCGTTGAGCGCATAGATCAGTGCCTCGACGGCCTCCTTCTCTTCACTCTCCGACAGGACTTTAGCTCCCAGGCGTCGTACATCCTGCTCAGGTGAGATCCGTTTTCTGTGACGAATGCGTTTCATCTCCTCTTTGTTCTCTTCGACGACGTCGAGATATTCACTAGTCTCTTGATCATGCTCCGGCTCATCCTGCTCAATATTGGCCAGGCCGAGGGTCGCTTCAACATTGTCCATGGCGATGGCATCAAGGGTGGACATGGCGGTTCGCACCTCACCCTCTTCAACGATACGGGCGGGTGACTCAGGGAGGACGATAGTGCTTGCTACCTTCTCGGAGAAGGGGTCGCTGGGATCGCTGTTGACGCTGCCAGAGATCTCTTCAGGGGCGTCATCGTCGGCATGCTGGTCGGTCGCCATATCAGTTTGGGCGTCACCGGCCAGGGGGTCGCTGTCCGCTTCAGTGGCGATCTCTTCCTCCTCTTTAGGGGCTGGTTTTTCTGTAACCGGCGTAATATCACCTTTGACGGCAGCGATTATGATGTCGAGAGGGCGCTGTATCTCCTCCTCTTCATCCTCGGTGGGATCCTCTTCGCCATGCTTTTCCAGTGTCATCAGTGAGGTAAGCGCAGCAAGACGAACCGCTTGCTCTCTGTCGGCTACCGCCCAGCTCAGGGCACTGATAGACTCCCTGTTAATTACCCCAAGCTGGCCCAGAACGAGGGTGGCTTCACGCCTGACCATGGTATGCCCGTCACTGTTGCGCAGCAGCTCAAGGAGTGTCGACATTTTCTCTGTAGCGCCAATCTTGCCTAGCAAACGACAGGCGGCAGATGCGGTCTCTGCGCTTCTATCACCGCAGCTAACCGCTATTTTATCGATGGCTTCCTCGCTTAGAGGGAGTGCTGTTGATGTATTTAGGAGTGCGTTGTAGAGCGTCAGTCTCACTTGACTGCTGGGGTCGTCCATCATCAGCATCAGTTCGTCTTGCAGTCCGCTATCAATGGTTTCGCCAGTGGTCAGTTGCAGGCAGGCGCTGAGTGCGGCATCTCTCACCACTTCGTCGGGATCACGCAGCATCAGCGCCAGTGCATTTAGATATTTTGTTGCACCGCAGTTACCCAGAGCGGTTATGGACTCGGCTCGTACATCACGAGACTTATCTTTGAGGGCCCGTCCCAAGGCGAGTGTAGCCTCTGGGCTCTCTGTCTTGCCAAGGGCTTTTGCCGCCCGCCAGCGGGATTGTGGTAATGACTCCTGGTTCTGCAGGCGCTCAATAAGTACTTCGACGCCCTTGCCAGGGATCTTCGATAGGGATTTCAGAATATGATTTTCAATATCCTGCATGCTCTCGTCATCTATGATTTTGGTCAGCGTCTCCACCGCCTCTTCACCACCAAAATCTCCCAGTGCCTTGACCGCTTCCAGCTGAACATCCCACCAGGTGTCCCAGTCATCCTTCCACTCGATATTATCAGGTCTTTCAGTGGCCACTTTTTGTAGCGCTTCGACTACATCGCTGCCACCAATCTTTCTCAGTGAGGCTGCCACAGCAGTGCAGATTTCGCCACTGTTATCCTGGGATAGGGACTCTATCAGGGCCGGAATGGCTCTCTGGCTGCCTATCTTTCCCAGTGCTTCCGCCGCATCCATGCAGACATCGATGTCTTCATCCCGGAGGCATTCGATGAGCCTGTCTACTGCTTCCTCCGCTTTCAAGGTACCCAGAGCTTTGGATGAGTAGCACCGATCTACTTCATCACCCGTGTTGAGTATTTGAACAAGTGCATCAACGGTCTGCGTCTGTGTTGTCATGGGTTTTGAGTCACCAGTTAAGCGTAATGAGTAAAGGAGAATGCGAGTGCATGATCTGTACCAAGTTACTAACTAGCTGTTTTAAATGAACTTGAACGTTTAATTCCATGCGGTATTGAATGATTCGTTCATCTATTTAAGCTTTCGTCCGATTGTAGCTGAACAATATCGTTAATTCTTAGTGGGTATGGGGGGCTAATCCAGAGGGGGTTGCCGTCTATTGTTCAGAGAGGGATTGAACAAAAGCAAGCATTACCCATAGGGTGTGGTGAATGTATTGTTCATAAACAGAGCTCTACGAGAACCCCAATCTTTTTCTGGCAGGGAATCAGTGAGCGCTGGCTGCTGCTGCTGGCAGGCTGATTTCTTTCGGCAACACAAGGGATTATCTTAGGCCGCCACCTTGATTCGAGTCATTACTGAACGTGTTCAGTAAAAAAACTTATATTGGCGTGGTAATTGCTCATAGGATGGGATAAATAAAGTATTAAGGTAACTATTCAGCTATACCTGATTTTGTGGCTGTATTCACCAGGGGTCGGAGTCGATTGCGTCAGGATGGGTGGAAAATGCACCTTTTTACGACGCAATCGACTCCGACCCTAAATCCAGCTGAATAATTACGTATTTAAGATGAATACTATTTCCCTTTCTATTTAGGAGTGAAGTATGACCCAGACATCAAAAGAGGATAAGGCTGTTCAGACAGCCGAAGGTGCTACCTCCTGGGGGCCAAAGCTGTTTTTTGGCACCCTTGTGGCAATACTCGTATTTTTTTATTGGCTCGTGATCTATGCGGGCGGCGTTGTAGTGCATCACGGTTAGTGGGGGGGATCTGATGGAAGAGCAAAACAGTATGGGCGTGATGGGTACGCTGGTGGCTTTCGTTGCCGCCTTTGCCATTGCCAGCGCCGTTTTTTATGGTCTGGATCACTTTATTATGAGTATTCAAGGCCTGCCGCTGAATCTCGATTTGACCCCGGCCGGTTAGTCGGAGGAAATTCAATATGCCATTACTAAAAAATAGAAAGAGCACTTTTGCCCCCTTTTCGCTGTTAAAGCAGTTGGGAATGCTACTGCTTGTTGCGCTGCTGTTGGGTGCTGCGGGTCTCTCAGCAGTGCAGGCCTCCAGTGCCGCTGATAGCCAGGCCCAGGGAGAGGTAGCTACCGCTCAGGTCGATGCCGCAGAGGCTGAAGAGGTAGAGTTGCTTGCCGCACCTACCCCCAGTCGTAAGGACTATCCAGACGTAGGTATCAGTAGTCGAGCCATCGTCTGGATTCTGGCGCAGATGCACCTCTTCTTTGGTGCCTTGGTCCTGGCGGTCCCCCTCTTCGTGCTGGTGATCGAGTTGACGGGGATGATCACCAAGGACGAACGCTACGACGATATGGCTCATGAGTTTATGAAGATCAGCCTTGTCGGTTTCTCCATAACAGCTATTTTTGGTGGCTCTTTGGCCTTGGCGCTGTTTGTGCTCTATCCCGATTTTATGGGCTATATGATGCGCGTCTTTGGCGCTCAATGGTTGGTCTATGCTGGCCTCTTCTTCCTTGAGAGTTTCTTCCTCTACACCTACTACTATGGCTGGGATGCTTTCCGCTACGGCAATAAAAAGTGGCTTCATCTAACCCTGGGGTTGCTGCTCAACGGTGCCGGTATGACCATTATGGTCCTCGCCAACTCCTGGGCCACCTTTATGATGGCCCCTTCGGGCGTCAATGAGGTGGGTGCGGTTATCGGTAATATCTGGGAGGTGATGAAGGGGCCTCTGTGGAACCCGATCAATCTGCATCGTTTTATCGCCAATATCGGTTTTGGTGGCGCAGTGGTGGGTGCCTATGCGGCATTCAAATTCCTCAGTAGTCGTGATCCGGTAAAACGGGCGCACTACGACTGGATGGGGTACACCTCTAACTTTATCGCCATTCTCGCCTTCCTGCCGCTACCCTTTGCCGGTTACTGGCTGATGGCGGAGATCTATGCCTACTCCCAACAGATGGGTATCACCGCCATGGGCGGTATCCTCGCCTGGCTATTTATTGTGCAGGCGGTACTGATCGGTACCATTCTGTTGGCGGGTAACTTCTACCTCTGGTCGGGTATGTCCCGTACCGAAGGGTCGGCGCGCTATAAGTGGCTGATCAAGTACATTGCTCTGATACTGGTCGTCTGCTTCCTTATTTGGGTGACCCCCCATACTATTATGCTGTCGGCCTCAGAGATTGCCGCCCTGGGTGGCAGTCACCACCATATTCTTGGCCCACTAGGCATTATGCCGGCGAAGAATATCGCGGTGAACCTGATGCTGGTGGTGACCTTCCTTTCGTTCCAACTCTATCGGCGCTCCGATAAGGTGGCGACGGTAAGTTGGGCACCTATGGGGAATGCGCTGCTGGTGGCGATCTATATCGTCGCCATGGTTAATATCATCTTTGCCGGTGTCTATTACGGTTACTTCACCAACACCGTCTACAAGGTGGGTTCGTCGGTGATGCAGGTGGGTACCACGCTGTTCGTGATCATCGCAGGTATCGTGATCGATACCTTGATGTTCAAGAAAGCCAAGGTGTTGCCATCGCACTGGGGGAAGATCCCCGATCGTGCTCAGTACGCACTGTTCGCCTTGCCTATCGCCTTTACCTGGCTGATGGGGCTGATGGGTTATGTGCGCTCCTCGGTGAAGACTCACTGGCATGTCTATACCGTAATGAAGGACACCTCGCCAGATAACTTTATTCCAACCATCGGTTACGCCGGTAATATGATCACTATCGTCACCGTACTGTTCCTGCTGTTTGTGCTGTTCATGTTCTGGGTGGCTAATTTGAGTGCAACAAAACAGCCAAAACCGGTGGCCGCAGCAGAGGGGGGCGCAGCATGACGGATACTAACGAGAAGTCCGGAACGGGCGTACTGAGAAAGACTATGTTCTTTAGTGTGGGGCTGACTCTGGTCTTCACGCTGGTAGCTAACTTGCTGCCCCAGGTGGAGGGTGAGGCTCCTCAGGAGAGCAAGGTGGATCTGAGCACCCTCACCATGGATGACTTTGTCACCATGGGTGAAGATCTGTTTAATAACAAAGGAACATGCACCCTCTGTCATAAAGCCGCTCCATTGGGCCGGGCACCGGATATACAGGGGTTCAATCTGGTGGCCAAGTCAGCTGAACGTCTGGCGGATGAACGCTACAAAGGCGGCGCAACAGATACCGCTGGCTATATTATGGAGTCGATGGTCGATCCCAGTGCCTATGTAGTCACCGGATGGGGTAAGAAGGGGAGTAATGATACGGCGTCGCCTATGCCCGCTGTCGACAAGGCACCGATTCTGCTCTCAGCGATGGAGATGGATGCCATTATCGCCTACATGCAGTCGAAGGATGGGAATGAGGTGACCGTCTCACTGCCATCACCAGAGGCGGCGGCAGAGGTTGCCGCTGTCGCCCCTGCAGCAGGGGGTGGGGTGGCCGCTCCCGCTCCTGCGGCAACCGGCGAAGAGGCGCTGGGCAAATATACCTGTACCGCCTGTCACTCAATGGATACCAAGGACACTTTGGTGGGACCAGGTCTGGCGGATGTGGGCAGTCGCCTGAGCGTCTGGGAGATCTGGCAGAGCATTGCCAATCCTAATGCTGTGATTGTTGAAGGCTTTCCCCCGGCGATGCCGGCAGACTTTGCCGAGAAGATGACAGTAAAAGAGATGCAGATGATGGTTGACCTGCTGGCGGAGAAAAAATAATGAAATTCAAGATACCCGCATTCTGGTCGGCGCTAGTGGTCATTATTGTCGCTTACCTGATTTTTGATAACGCTTTTCCACCCCTCTTACCTAAGACGTTGATGGTGCAGTACATGATCATTACGATCATCGGGGTACTGCTCTACTTCGCCTACGATGATACCAGTTGGTCGGAGTTTATGGCGCCGATACTCTCTACTTTGCGTGATGATAATAAGGGGATTGTTCGTTGGGCCTTTCTGCTTATCATTCCCGGTATTGTCGGCTATACCACTTACGGCATGGTCAAACCCTCCAATGATGCACCGGTCGAGTTGCGTCAGGTTCACCCTGCACCACCGGCTTCGGTCAAGGCCTTTGGTAAGCGCTATGACCTGGCCAAGCTGGAGAATCCGATAAGAGAGGATATTCTCAACACCCTGGCAAGCGACAAGGATGCGGGCTGGGAGAAGTACACCGAGGCGGTAGCTGCCGGACGTGATGTCTACTACCAAAACTGCTTCTACTGTCATGGTGATCTATTGGACGGTCAAGGGCCTTACGCTACCGGCTTCAATCCGATGCCGATCAACTTCCAGGATCCCACTGTTATTCCCCAGTTGCAGGAGGCGTTCCTCTTCTGGCGTATCGCAACCGGTGGTCCCGGTCTGCCGAAAGAGGGCACTCCCTGGAACTCTGCCATGCCGGTCTGGCATGAGATGCTCGAAGAGAATGATGTATGGAATGTCATCACCTTTATCTTTGACTATAACGGTCAGGTGCCTCGCATCTGGGACCCTGAGGTCTCCAAAGTGGTTACCGGGATCAAGGATACGGTGCAGGCAAAACGTGTCGGCATGAAGGGCAAGGATCTCTACATGTTTCGTTGTGAAGTGTGCCATGGTGAGCAGGGTGCCGGTGACGGTATAGCCGCCGAGCGCATGTATCCCAAACCTCGTGACTTCAGTCTGGCGCTGTTTAAGTACAAAACCTCACCCGGTACACAGCTGCCCCGCGATGAAGATCTCTTCAATACTATTAAGCACGGCCTCACCGGAACCGCTATGCCGGGGTGGGCTAGCCTGCTTTCGGATGAGCAGATTCGTAGTCTGGTTCCTGTAGTTAAAGGCTTTGATATTACCCAGGCGTGGCCACCGGAAGATGTAGATGATGAGGCATTCGATGATGATGGCTTCTACACTAAAACTGATTTCCGTGTCATTACCGACGTGGAACCACTGGATGGCCAGGTGGCCTACTCGGAGGAGTCAGTGGTTAAAGGTCGTGAAGCCTTTATCAAATCCTGTAAGGAGTGTCACGGCGAAGCGGGTCGTGGCAATATTGTCTCCGGCAAAAAGCTCGAAGATGACTGGGGTGGTCGTATCTGGCCCCGCGATCTGACCAAGCCCTGGAGCTGGCGTGCCTCCCAGTCCCGCATGACCGGCGAAGGTGAGCGCGATGCGACTATCAAGAGCATCTACACCCGCCTCTCTATCGGTATCCTCGGTACACCGATGCCTGCACATCGTGCAGTGGAGGAGGGCAACAAAGACCCCGTCAGCCTGGAGGATCGCTGGCATATTGCCAACTTTGTCTACAGTCTGCGTAACAGCGATACCCCTCCAGGAGAAGGTGGCGTGGTGACCGCTTTGAAGGTGGAGGGCGATCTGCCCGCCTCTCTGGATGATGAGCGCTGGGCTCAGGCCAAGACGGTGACCTTGCCGCTGGTGCCTAATATCATCAAAGCTGAGCGTCTCTTCACCCCATTGAATGATGCGGTGACAGTGCGCGCCCTCTACAACGACAAGGAGATCGCTTTCCTTATGGAGGTAGGTGACCGTACCGAGAGTCGTCCGGGTGACGAGTACTTCACCGATCTTATGGATGAGAATCTGGAGATGCAAGCGGATGCCTTTGCCATTCAGTTCCCGAAGGAAGAGGATTACGTCACGTCGCCATCCGTAGAGAAACCACTCTACCGTCACGGTGATAGCCGGCGTCATACCACCATTTGGTACTGGAATGCCGGTAGTGTTGAGCCGAAGCGTGAAGCCGCCACTATGCTGCTGGAGGGCTCAGGCCCTGACAAGAAGCTAGCCCTGCGTGAGAAAGACAAGAGTCTGGAAGCGGCGGGTGCGTGGAAGGATGGGCTCTGGACGGTGCTGATGAAACGGCCTCGTAAGGGTAACGACGGCGATATCAATTTTGACGAAGGGGTCTTTATGCCGATCTCCTTCGCCAATTGGGATGGTAGCAACGGTGAAGTGGGCTCGAAACACACACTCAGTACCTGGTACTGGCTGGTATTGCCACCAGAGCTTGATATTATCAAAGTCTACGGACTGCCTGCCGGTATCACTCTGCTGTTCTTCCTCGTCGGTCTGTTGCTGGTGCGCAGTCAAAGGAGAAAAACAGCCTAATAATCAGGAGTTGATGCAGACGGTTTTCTAGTCTGCGGTTTTTCTCAGATCCCCAGTTTGATAGCCTGGGCTGTTTTTGAAGGGAGTGGGTTAACACCTACTCCCTTTTTTTATTCTGACAATGGCGTTGTGGGGGGTAGGATGGCCGTGTGCTTTTTGTTGTAAACGGGTGGCAGTGTGTCGGTTGGACTGAGTTCAGTCCTACAAGATTTGAAAAGTGGAGATAAGGTAACTTGAATGTTGTTCTGTTTGATCAACAAGATTACATCGATGATGAGACCGTTCGTCTGACTGACCGTCGTGCCGTTCACCTGCAAAAGGTGGTCAAGGTGGAGGAGGGCGATCGGCTGAGGGTCGGATTGATCAATGGTGATATGGGACAGGCACTTGTCTCACGGGCAGATGATGAGGCCATTGAGTTAAAGCCGCTTCTCGATACGCCGTCGCCAGCGGCTACACCCATCACCCTGGTACTGGCGCTCTCTCGCCCAAAGATGATGCGGCGGATCTACCGTATGGTGGCGGAGCTTGGTATTAAAGAGCTGATTGTCATCAATACACAGAAGACGGAGAAGAGTTTCTGGCAGAGCCCTGTTGTGGATCACGCCTATATCCAGCGCTATCTATTGGAGGGGCTTGAACAGGCGGTGGATACAGCAGTTCCAGTGGTCAGTTTCAAGCGTCGCTTCAAGCCATTTGTTGAGGATGAGCTAGAGGCGATTGTTGGTGATAGAGTGGGTTTGTTGGCTCATCCGGGTGACTACCCGCCATGTCCTGTTGCGGTTACGCAGCCCATGGTGCTGGCGATCGGACCGGAGGGCGGGTTTATCCCCTATGAGGTGGATAAGCTGGTCGAAGCGGGTATGCAGCCTGTGACACTTGGATCACGTATCCTGCGGGTGGAGAATGCGGTGGTCAGTTTGATATCACGGCTCTATGATGGTGTCGGTTAAGGTTTGTACAATTATACCTATTCAGCATTAGCGATTATGCTTAATTGGAATGTGCTCTCGTACCTCGATGGATAGCTGTACCATGGTGGTTGTTTCATCGCGGTGAGGACGCCGCTCCTACACCAAATTAAATAACTGTTGGCCATCGTCCGTAAAGTAAGCGAGGCAACAGTGAATGGGAACCATAGCCATTGAATAGTGTCATTCTAGGTGAAATGTCACTGCTGTCCCGTTAACTCCCTCTCCCCTTTGGGGAGCGGGTTGGGGTGAGGGGGATTAA
>JBEVXV010000275.1:0-4191 GCA_040505915.1 Sedimenticola sp.
CTAGTGGCTAACCACGTTGCGCTGGTAGATGATGTCATCACCACCGGAAGTACGCTATCGGAGTTGGCAAGAGTTTTGAAGCGTCACGGGGTCAAGCGGGTAGATGCCTGGGCGGTAGCGAGAACCCCCTAATCATCCCTGTTCAGAACTACGCAAAAAGAGCCAACTCAGGTCTCATTAAAAGCGCGCGCCAGCATATCGCTGAGCGGCCTCAGCAGATAGTCAACGAGGGTTCGTTCACCGGTCTTGATTATGACATCCACCGGCATACCGGAAACCAGCTTGAGATCCTCGGCAGCGAGAACTGCCAAACTCTCCTTTTCCATAACCAAGCTGGCTTTGTAATAACTCTCCTTGCTCCCTTCGTCCTGATAGATATCGGTAGAAACATCCACCATACCTGCAAACAGACCGGGGTAACGCTGGGAGCCATCAAATACAGGAAATCGCACCTCAGCACTCAAGCCTGGGTGGAGTGAGTCAATATCCATCAGCGAGATTCGTGCATTGATCTTGAAGTCCTGCTCAAGAGGGACGATCTCCATGATGCTCTGCCCAGCACTGATAACGGCACCAATAGTGACCACCTTAAAGCCTTTTATCTTACCGCTGACCGGGGCATGAATCTCAATACGGGTCAACTTATCAAGTAGATCCCGCTCTTCCGCCTGTAGGTTGATCTGCTGGGATTGGAGGTCACGAAGCTGGCTAAGCACCTCCTTTCTATACTCCTGATCACGCAGTAGCGCACTAAACCCAGTCTCTGTATACAACTCACTAAGGCGCGCCTGCTCACCCTCCTGAACCACAATATCACCCCGCAAAGCGGCGACACTGCCCTCAATTTCACGTACCTTGGCTTCTGAAACCACCTTGTTCCCGAAGAGTTTTAGCAGTGCATCCCGCTCTTGGCGTAGAAGCGTTAGACGATGACGCTGGGTCTCAAGCAGGCTTGTACCCCCATCCAGCTGTTTCTGTGTCTGCCGCAAACGTTGCTCAAAAATATCTCTTTCCGATGCTAGCACAGCTCGACGGGATAAAAAGAGCTGCTGCTGAGTGCCCAGTATTTCATGCCCCAGGGTAGTGGCTTTTATGCTTAGCAACTCACTGGAAAAGGTAAGTTCATTACGACCATCCCGCTCTGCCATCAGACGTTCAAGATTTGCTCGGGTATCGAGTAGTTGAGACTGAATCTGATACATATGGATACGCAGCGGCTCACCATCCAACGTCAGAAGCAGTTGACCGGCCTTAATCAGGTCGCCCTCTTTAACCGCTATCGATTTAACCAATCCGCCGTCAAGGTGTTGTACTGTTTTGTTCTCAGAGGCAACGATAATCCGGCCACCGGCGACCACCGCACTATTCAGCGGCGCTATAGCAGCCCAGCCAAAAAATACCACAAAGGTCAATAACAACATGAAAAAACCTATACGCACATAGGGCTGCCTATCGACATCTACAGGGGCAATCTGTTGCGCGCTCTCCATGCTCTAACTTATCCCTCTTGTACTGGCCAAACGCAGTGGACGCTGTTGTCCCGGAAGCGGCTTTGTTGATTCCTTATCTGCATTCATATAATCGAATACCGCATCTCTGGGCCCTAACAGCTGCTGAACCCCAGCTTCAATTACCAGTATTTTATCGACGTGCTTAAGGATGTCATGCCGGTGGCTCACCAACACTAGCGTAACGCCTCTCTTTTTAAGATATCGGCAAACAGCAGATAGCGCCTTCTCCCCCGACTTGTCCAAGTTGGAGTTTGGTTCATCAAGAACAACCAGATGCGGTCTGTTGAATACCGCACGGGCCAAGCCTATACGCTGTCGCTGCCCACCAGACAAAGAGACTCCGGCCGGGCCGATCAGTGTATCGTAACCTTCAGGCAGGGCACGTATCATCCTGTCGATACCCGCTATTTGTGCTGCCTCAATGATTCTGCTCGGATCGCAGAGGGAGAAACGTGCAATATTTTCAGCCACTGTACCCTCAAAAAGTTCAACGTCCTGGGGGAGGTAACCGATCTGTGATCCCAGCTCATCACTGTTCCATTGGTCAATGCCCGCCCCATCCAGACGGACACTGCCTGCCGTTAGCGGCCATAAACCCAGCAGAGCCCTCACCAAGCTGGATTTACCCGCTGCGCTACTACCGATTATTCCCAGCGCTTCGCCCGGACGCAGTGAAAAGCTGATACCTCGCAGCGCGGGCTCTTTTGCACCCGGGGGAATCAATACAGCTTTTTCTACTGACAGCTCCCCCTGCAACTTCGGTAATGAAAGACGCCTCTCTTCTTCTGGCTGCTGCTCCAGCAGTCGATTAAGGCGTTCGTAGGCCATCCGAGCCGCGGTAAAACCCCTCCATGCACCGATCATCTGATCAATGGGTGCCAGAGCCCTCCCCATAAGAATTGACCCTGCAATCACCATACCGGCGGTAATCTGGTTATTAATGGCAAGATAGGCACCCAAACCCAACATCAGCGATTGAAACAACAGACGAAGATTTTTGCTGACATTCATCCAGAAGCCAGCACGATCGGCAACTTTTGACTGTGCATTCACTGCATGCCGATGGCGACTAAGCCAGCGCTCCTGCATGGCAGATTCCATCCCCATTGCCTGAAGTACCTCAGCATTTCGCATCTGAGAATCGGCTAGTTTTGCCGCATAAAACTGCCCTTCGGCGGCATCCCTTTGTAGCCGACGGGTTGCCAATTCGTTAATCAGTGCCAACGTACAAAGCAGAACTGCTGCAAAAAGTGCAAGTAAACCAAATAGAGGGTCAAATAGA
Source organism: Sedimenticola sp. (assembly GCA_040505915.1). Taxonomy (GTDB): domain Bacteria; phylum Pseudomonadota; class Gammaproteobacteria; order Chromatiales; family Chromatiaceae; genus Vondammii. The sequence continues at coordinate 2,794 of JBEVXV010000275.1, forward strand.
AACAGAATACCCAGGTATATCGGTACCCACGGGGTATCAAAAAAAGACAAACTTCCGTTACTGGAAAGAAATTGACGAATACCGGCCATATCGCTCAATGGACGGGAACCGGCATGCCCCGGCTGTAGTAGAGCCAGCCGCATCATCATGCGATAGAGACGCTGGTTGAGCCGACTGTCCAGTTGATTACTTAGGCGCACCATCATGCGGGAACGTACAAAATCCAGTACGCCCATGGTCAAAAACATCCAGCCGAGCAACAAGGTCAGCAGCAGAAGCGTCTCCTGACTACGGCTAGTTAATACCCTGTCATACACCTGTAGCATATACAGAGGTGGTACCAGCATAATAAGGTTCACAAAGAGGCTGAAGAAGCCAATATGAAAAAAATCTTTGCGCATTGAGACAATGACACCGCGCAAATTTTCACTCATTTTCTTTTCAAGCATGATCCATCATATTCCTAAGAGCCCATCCAAGAATAGGAGCCCTGGCTGTTAAAAAATTAAGGTAATTTTTCAGTATCGAACATAGATCTTATTGTAGGAGCGGTCTCGTGGACCGCGATGAAACAGCCAACATGGTGTAAATATCCATCGCGCTTCGAGAAAGCGCCCCTACAAGGAAGCGTGCCATTAAATATGACTCAACGGTAAGCTAATCATCTCCTGATACCATCACATATCTTGGCACCTGCAACTGAATAGCTACAAATTAAGTAACGATTTAGGAAACCTTTGAATTAAGTCTGACCGAAATAAAAGCCCCCACCAGAGCACAATTAAATTCAGCCAGACTTATACTTTGGTTCTTTAAGCGATTTCCGCCAAACCATACTGACCAGACTCCTCAAATGAGTCATCATCAATGGTGACACTGTCAATATCCAGCCCGCCACGAACGGTGATGCTACCAAGATCATCACCCTGACTATTGCTCAGAGAGACTATGCTACGATTGTAGCTGAGCTGGTTTATCTCAAACTCCACATCGGGTCCACCAATAATCAATTGGTCTCCGCTTGCAGATGAAAAATCATATATATAATCATTACCGACTCCTTCACCCTCTGCAAAAAAATGGAAGCTATCAGCCCCGGACTGACCATAAATTAGATCGTTTTCACCGTCAGAGACCATGAAAACCCGGTCATCCCCACCACCCGCTTTGATACGGTCTACCCCCTCCCCGTCACTGATATTATCATTGCCATTCCCACCATTGAGATAGTCATTCCCACTCCCTCCAGCCATGATGTCTGCGCCGGCACCACCTTTGAGGTAGTCATTTCCACCCCCTCCAGCCATGGTGTCCGCCCCTTCACCGCCGTAGAGTTTGTCATTGCCATCACCTCCATTCAGGGAGTCATCCCCGGCACCACCTTTGAGGTTATCACTG
>JBEVXV010000275.1:4291-6114 GCA_040505915.1 Sedimenticola sp.
GGTGTCCGCCCCTTCACCGCCGTAGAGTTTGTCATTGCCATCACCTCCATTCAGGGAGTCATCCCCGGCACCACCTTTGAGGTTATCACTGTCATCACCACCACTGAGGTGATCACTACCATCACCACCTTTGAGGTAGTCATTCCCACCCTCTCCAGCCATGGTGTCTGCCCCTTCACCGCCGTAGAGTTTGTCATTGCCATCACCTCCATTCAGGGAGTCATCCCCGGCACCACCTTTGAGGTTATCACTGCCATCTCCACCACTGAGGTGATCACTACCATCACCACCTTTGAGGTAGTCATTTCCACCCTCTCCAGCCATGGTGTCTGCTCCTTCACCACCGTAGAGTTTGTCATTGCCATCACCTCCATTCAGGGAATCATCCCCGGCACCACCTTTGAGGTAGTCATGTCCAACCTCTCCAGCCATGGTGTCCGCCCCTTCACCGCCGTAGAGTTTGTCATTGCCATCACCTCCATTCAGGGAGTCATCCCCGGCACCACCTTTGAGGTTATCACTGCCATCTCCACCACTGAGGTGATCGCTACCATCACCACCTTTAAGGTAGTCATTTCCACCCTCTCCAGCCATGGTGTCCACACCTTCACCGCCGTAGAGTTTGTCATTGCCATCGCCTCCATTCAGGGAGTCATCCCCGGCACCACCTTTGAGGTTATCATTGCCATCACCGCCCCAAACCTGATCATCGCCATCACCCGAGTAGACGCGGTCATCTCCTTCACGGGCCCAGATTTTATCTGCCACGTTGAGCGTTCTAATGTTATCGTCACCTGCTGAACCAAAGGTGTTCTCTTCACCCAGATAGAAGTTATTCAGCCAGGTAGCAAGATCACCCAGGTTCGCATTGGCATCGCCATCTTCATTGAGAATATTATCCCCCACAATAGCAAAACCAAGGTGGTATATGCCGTCAATTACCGTATTGACAAAGTTATCTCCACGGTAACGCTCTCTCGCACCATCGTTCTGAACCAGATGAAAACCGGTCTCCACCCCACTGCCTTCATCATCGCCATGTAGTTCAGTCCACTGATCTAGATAATTGTCCCGGATGTAGCTGTTAATACTCTTAACATCTTCAACAGAGATCACCCTGTCTGCCGCTCCCCCTGTGAATTCAATCGCCTCTACAAGGATTTTATTCATCTCATTAGCTGTCTCTGCGCCTTCATTGATATCTGCCGCTCGGGTATTGCGTGAGAGACCACGGTCACTCTTTACAACCTCTACCAGGGTATCCAGACCGGTATTGGTAGTGCCTTGATTGACATAGAAGTAGTTGAGCCAGGCGGCAAGATCAGACAAAGTGGCATTGGCAGCGCCATCTTCGTTAAGAATGTTGTCACCCTCTATCTCAAAACCGAGGTGGTAGATACCGTCAGCTACCGTGTTGACGAAATTTTCACCAAACATGCGGGCTGTTGCCCCATCATTCTGTACCAGGTGATAACCACTCTCTTCATCCGCCTCGTCATCACCATGCAGCCGACTCCATTCATCAAGGTAATTAGTACGGATAAAACCATTGATGGCACGTACATCATCAACGGTAATCTCACCATTAGAGGCGGCACCAGTCGCCTCAATAGCTACTTTCAAAATTGAATTCATATCATCCGCAGCATCAGCACCTGCAGCAATATCTTCATCACTGATGCTACGATCCAGCCCCTTATCAGCCATGACCATATCGGTCACGCGATCCAGTCCTGTCTGGGTAGTTGAATGATCTGTCCAGAACTGCGTCAGCCACTCTGACAACTGTTGTACGCTGGCATTGGCGTCACCATCTTCATTGA
>JBEVXV010000276.1:0-3102 GCA_040505915.1 Sedimenticola sp.
GTTAATTTATACAATAATTTTTAATAATTCAGGACGCTGAATACGTGAAAGCTGTGATGTCGCCGCGAGTGGCACCGGCGTCAGATACACAGAAAGTGAATGATAAACGGAAACGCCAGCCTTCCAAGGTAGACGATCATGGGCACAATAGTAAAAAGTTGAAAAACATAAAACAAGAGCCTTCCGTGTCGGAAATCGCGGAACTTATTAAAAATTTAGATCAGTCAGTTACAGACCGCATGAATAAGTTAGAAGACAGTTTGATGGTTAAACTCCGTGAAAGTGTGGTCGAGGAGATCAAGCAGGTCAGAGACAGTTTTAATCACCAAATAAAGGAGCTGACGTCCAGGATTCAGGCCATTGAGGATCGTCCGAACCATACGGAGGGCACTAGTGTTTCCGGTAGTGACCGTACAGACAGCACTGAATCCTGCACTATTGTTATCAGGAATTTGGTTTCACACCCAATCAAAAACGTCACTATAAAGGTGAAATCTATGATTCGCGATGGTCTCGGTATAACTGACATTAATGTGGTATCCGCGGAAAGGAAACTCAGTAAAACGGACACCCCGGGGGTAGTGATTGCCAAATGTGAGACAAGCGGACAAGTGACAACCATCTTGGAGAATAAACAGAAACTAAGACCCACCGAGAGATATAGGAATGTGTATATTAGTAGAGATGTTCCACGATCTCAGAGGATTATGAATGCCAACATGAGAACTTTGATTGACGTTATCGGCAGGGATAAGCTCGATATGAGAGGACCATTCATAACGCGGAAGAATCGATCTGATAGCGCAGGCACGACTCACAGATCGGTCAGCAATCCACGTCACACATCCGGTAGAGCAGATGAGCCCAACAATAACGTCAACCGAGGTGGTAACAACTATATCAGTGGTAACAACGGTCGCACGAGCCGTGGCGGTCGAGGAGGTCGTGGGAGCCGTGGTAGAAGATAGGTCACATGTGGGTTCTGGAACGTGAATGGGTGGAACTCCAATGTTGACACTGATAACTCTATCTTACGAACAGCCTGTGTTAATAATAAATCATTAGACATTATTGGGGTAGCGGAAACGCATTTACGCAATGAAAATGTAATCGAACTAGCTAATTATATATGGTTTGGTCATAATAGAGACAATATACACTCCCGTGCCAGATCGGGATCGGGTGGTGTAGGCTTCCTTGTGAGTAATAACATTTTAGAACTGTATAATGTCATTATAGCAGACCAGACGTATGAGGGTATTTTATGGATTCAGCTCACTGGTCGAGTGAATGTCTGTGATACATTTTGGGCATGTGTTTGTTATCTACCGCCTGAGGGATCTACACGAAATGTAAACGTACACGACTTCTATGATACACTGTTATCTCATGTACTTACTATACCCGTTGGTAATGACTTTTTCATTTGTGGAGACTTCAACAGCCGATGTGCAAATGGTGATGATTTTATCAGTGGTGTTGATATGATACCAGACAGGGATGTCATAGATTTCCGGTCAAACAGTTTCGGTGATGTACTTTGTGACTTTTTAATAAATGCCAATTTGTGCATTCTGAATGGACGAAACACTGTAATGAATGATTTTACGTATGTTTCCACCAGAGGTCTTTCTGTAGTTGACTACTGTCTGGTACCATATGAATCACTTGATAAATTCAACGACTTCAATGTTATTAGAGCCAGTAGTCTGGCTAGCCAGGTTGGTGTTATTGGTATGGTTGAACCACGAGTAGTGCCGGACCACTCACTTCTTGAGTGGAAATTTGATGTAATCGTCCATGACTACAGTGACAGCAATCCCTGTTCAACGTTTGGCCGCCAGATTGGCAGCAGTACTTGTTTACGTAGTACGAAATATGATAATTCATACATTCCACCAGATTTCCTAACCGACACCACTACATTGGAACTACTTCGTGATAACATAAGTAAGCTAGAAACGTCTGAACGAAGTCAACTTAATGTTGATACTGCATATGATAATTTATGCACTATTATCAAAAGCCAAATGGATGAAAAATTGCATAAGATTAAAATGACTGTGCCATTGAATTCAGTGAGTTCCAACAAAAGGCGTCGGGTTGGTAAGCCATGGTGGAATGACGAATTAAGTAGTGTATGGAATGATGTATGTAGAGCCGAGAAAGACTTTATAAAGGCAAGGAAGAATTCTTGTGGCGCAAGTAAGAACTTGAAATCTGTATTTGTAAACAAGCGTAAATGTTTTGATATAATGGTACAGAAGCAGAAACGCAAGTACAGGAATGATTTCCAAAACAATCTAGTTACACAGCAGAATGTAGACCCTAAATCATTTTGGAAGGAAATTGGAAAGATTGGCGTAGGTAATGAGAGACAGAAATGCATCCCAATGGAAGTAGTCACTGAGAACGGATGTGTATGTAATGATTATGATGTCGTGATGCAAACATGGAGCAGTTCTTTTGAAACTTTATACAATGCCAACTATTGTGCACAGTCTGAAGTTTCAGAAGAAATGCTAGAACATATCCAACGTTACCCATGTGATTTGGAGAATGATATTTTACTGTCTGAAGTTCGCACCGCAATATCGAAAGCAAAAAATGGTAAATCCCCAGGGATTGATGATATTTGTGTAGACTTCATTAGGAATGAATCAATGGTAATAACTCTGTGTAAGTTGTTTAATGTATGTTTTAGTAGTGGAAAGGTACCAGGTATGTGGTCTAAGGGTATAATAAATCCGATTCCAAAGTCGTCCACTGCGGACCCTAGATACCCTATGCAATACAGAGGTATTACCCTTGCTCCATCCATATACAAGTTGTACTGCGGCATACTTAATGCACGACTGGTATCGTGGTGTGATGACCAAGGCATACTGAATGACGAGCAAAATGGTTTTCGGAAAGGTAGAAGTACCATTGACCAAGTACAGTCATTGACCTCTATAATTGAAACTAGAAAACTTCGTAAACTCCCCACTTTCAGTAGTTTCATCGATTTTAGAAAGGCATATGACTCTATAGACAGGAACATATTGTGGTCCAAACTGGTGACGCGGGGCATATCGTCTAACATGCTGTCTGCTTTAACAT
>JBEVXV010000277.1:0-5730 GCA_040505915.1 Sedimenticola sp.
CTAACGTTTCAAGTCCAAATATCATGCGGGGAATTATTTCAGTCGACCATAGTTTGCCACAGATGGATTGTTTCAGGCCGTTTCCACTATGCAGGCCAGCACCGAATAATGAATAAGCGGCTTTCCTGCCTGTAGCTATTTTCCTGTCGACATCAACATTTCTGTTTACTATCCTTTCAATTCCTAAGTGGGTGGTTTGTGTTTCAATTGGTAAGCAATTACCAAACATGTAGTACTTTGAGTCTGTAATATTTGTTTTGCTGGAGCACGAGTTCCTATAGAGTAGTACACTGCTTTTTGTGGGGTTAATGTTATACCGTTCACGGTTGGCGAAGTCTTCTACACTGTTTATCATCAACTGCATTTCACAGGGATTATGGCTTATGAGTGCTAGATCATCTGCACATGTCACATGTGGTATACTAATATGGCCGATGGTTGCGCCATTGAAGGTGCTTTCAATTTGCCGTAATAGAGGATTGTTAAAGCGTTTATAGTGTGTTGTTGAGAGTACACCGCCTTGCCGCACTCCTTGCTTTATTACTATGGGGTCTGATAATGCATTTTCCCATTTCACGGTGGAGCTGAGGTCTGTATACATATCTTGCAGAAGGAGCCAGTCATCTCCCTGGATGTTGTCGAGGTATAATTTCCTCAGTAGCGAGTTGTGATGGACAACGTCAAAGGCTTTTTGGGCATCCAGTGTAGTAAGTATAACTGGCTTTCTAGTATTTCTGGCTTCTGCCAGGCTTTCAGATACGATAAGTGCGGCATCAATTGACGACTGTCCAGCAGTAAATCCCTTTTGAAGCTTTGATTGTGTTTTGTCTAGAATGGTATTGTGTCTCTTATTCAATATATGTTCAAGCACCTTTAGAATAACAGAAGTTACAGTTATGCCTCTATAATTTGACGGGTTTGTGCTGTCGCCCTTCTTGTAGACTGGGGAGAGGAGGCCCTCCTTCAACACTGCGGGAACATGTTTTTCTTTAATAATATGGTTCAATAAGTCACATAAGAATGTTATAACACTGATTCCCCCATATATTAAATGTTCACTTGTGAGGTCCAGCGTGTCCGCAGCTTTGTTTGTATTTAAACGTTTTATCGCATATTGAACTTCACTCTTCTTTATAGGTGTAGTTTTGATATTAGAAGTTTCACAGATTTGTTGTATATGGGAGACATCGTCCTCAAACGTATTTTTCATCACTGGGTCAAAATGTTCATTGCTTAAGTGGTTCGCAAGTGATTGGAAGTGGGTCGCCCATCCCTTACATACGTCTTCCTTGTTTTCCAATATTTCCCCGTTTACAGTTAACGACTTTGTTAGTGTATTCCTCGTTTTTCGTTGGTTTCTTATCAATAAATGAAACTTCTTAGAGTCATCTTTGTGATTCATTATGTTATTCAAATTATCAACTTTCTGTGCATTAGCCAGTTTACGCTGCTCTTTTTTTAGTTGCCTTTTTGCTGTTACTCTTTGTTTCACCGTTGGGTGTAGGGTAGAGGTAGGTTTCCCAGCGAGTCTCCATTTCCACCACGCATCCTTGCAGCTTTTCACCGCATCCGATATTTTGTCATTCCATAATTTGTTTTTACGGGTAGTTTGTTTACGAGTAGGTCTGTAATTTGGGATACTGCATCTTGTTGCTTCCTTAATGGTTGATTGGAACTGTCCAATAACACAGGTCCATTCAAATTCGCTTTCCGGTGCCTTAAAAGGGGTCAAATGTTCATGTATGTATTGTTCATAAGATCTCTTGTCGCATTTATCCCAATTAGGTTTAGTTTTTTGTGGAATAGGTGTAGTCCTTAAAATTCTAGGTTGTATTTTCATGACTGCAGTCACCCCTATATGGTCTGAGGTATTGAGTACAGATTGACCGACATCTTCAACAATAACCGTCTTGACTATGTTTCTGGCCTTTTCACTGCACAGTATGTAGTCTATCTCGGCATTATCCTTGCCATTTTCATGGAAGAAGGTTGCCTCACCTGTCTGTAGAGAAGTAAGACCATTCAGGTCACAGAATCTTTTCAACTTCACATCCTGTTCATTTCCTGGTCTGCATTTTAGCGATGCATTCATATCACCCACTATGACTATAGGGTGGGTATCTCCATATTTTGATATTATTTCATTCAATTCTTCAAGTGTGTCATCATATGTTTGAGTGCAGCGGGAATTTCTAGCAGGCATGTAAACATTGCACATGCAAATAGGTGGATCTGCTAAGATTTCGGTAACAGTGATTCTGTTGCTTCCATCCATACAATCACGATACTTTATAGTGGTGTCATTTCTTGTAAGTGTGGCGACACCACCATAGCCTCTTGGTTTTTGGAGTGGCGGGATCGGGTCGTTTTCATCCACAGATTTACCGTGACTGCTGTGCTTGCTACTGATATTATTTAATTGATCTAGCTGGTATGTGAACAGCCATGTTTCTTGCAGGCATAGTACATCTGTATCAGTCAAAAGTTTTTCTACATATTGCCGGTTTGTTTCTACATTTTTTACGTTTAAGGTAGTCAACTTGAGTAATCTTACATCCTCATCCAGGTTATCTCCGAGGCTCGGCCATGACGTAAAAAAGGCTGAGTGTGATCTTTATGGTCTTCGCTTTTGTCGCTCTTACTGGTCGGATCTCTTTCTGCTTGGTTAAGACATGGTTCCTTCTCAGCATGAACAGGGTTCTGATTTGCCGCCATCTCTGCTTTACTGGTCGGATCTATTTCTGCTTGGTTAAGACATGGTTCTTTCTCAACATGAACAGGGTTCTGATTTGCCGCCATCTCTGCCACGCAAGGACGACGGCTACCTCTATCGTCAGGATGAAAATCATTTTGTCTAGGTATTTGTGACAGGCATTGGTTTACTTCTGGAACTATTTCACAATTGTCATTGATGATTACAGCTTCATTGGTATCTTGAAGTGTGCTTGCTTTATTTGTGGTTTGTTGATTTTTTGGTGTTATATCGATATTGTCATTGATGATTACAATTTCTTCGTTATTTGGACACAAATTTATTTTGTTTTGATTTTGCTGCCTAACAGATTGTATGCAGCTTTCATGATTTGTTTGTACTTGCTTCACCGTTCGACTACCATAGTGTCTCTGTATGGGTGCACTTTGTGTACCATTGAGTCCACGAGGTACCGGTAAGTGGTGCCGTTGCATGGGAGGGTTGGGCTGTTGGCAATGTACGCTGGTTGGTCCCATCTGTTGTCTGTGCATATTATTTGGTCCCATCTGCCTCAAGACTGGGTATGGCTGCATCAGGTGGGGCTGGAGGTGGGGTTGGAGATGGTGTTGTGGCTGGAGCTGCCATGGGTTCACCGGGAACGCATGGGTTATAGGTGTTGGGGTATAGTATGGATATCCCGCGAATGCCGGTGGCTGAGGGGTCATCATATATTGGCCACCTTGGTTCACAGGCTGCCTATTTTGCATTAGTATGTTATTTTCTACTGTAAATAGCCTTTGCTTGATTGCCTCCAGTTCAATATTATGCATTTTATCTTTCAGTTGCGTTAGTTCCCGTTCGACGTATCTATATTCTCCACAATCTACTGGCCCTGGTCTGGAGTGCACAGGGGTAAATATTTCAGAAGCTTGGAGTGGGGGCATATTGCTTTGCTTTTGGGGGTGCACATAGGTAGGTGTTGTGGAATTAAGTTCAGTTTTCAATATTTTATTTGTATTTTCCAAGTCCAATATTTTCCTTTCTAGTCCATTTATTAGGGATTTTGCCAGAGTTAACTGTTCACTGTCTTCATTTTTATTTAGTGTCTTTTTTCTCGGTTTCTTCGGGATATATGTGTGTATATTGTCACCATTTTCAGTCTGGGCTTCATGTACCACTGTTTGTTTGTGTGGAGAATTTTTGTCATTTTGCACGAGAGTGGGTGTATTACCCATGTCAGGGCTCTCAGAGGGTGGTTGTACTGTACTATTTTGAGTCTTTTGGATGTTCGGTATTTGGCTGTTGTTGATGGGGCCAACAACTTTTTTCAGGTTGGTCTCATCAGTCTGCATGGAGTGTGTTTCATCACTACGCGCAGTCTCAATAAGTGAGTCCAGCGGGTCCATCAGCTGTCTACATGACTGGCATATATAGTCTGTATCATCACTGAATTCATCCGGGTCTCGGATTCCCTCACAGTCAAAGTGGAGCCATTTGTAACAGTTGTCGCAGCATATACCCTGGTCGACCAGTTCATGGCACTGTAGGCACATATCCAAGTCACTGATTGGGTCAATTGGGAGTTTTTTGTTTGAATTGGGAGGTGTGCTTTTTGTCTCACCTTTCCCACTTATACATAGGGGTTTGTTTGCTTTTTTAATGTTCACTTCAGCTAGCTGTGCAGCTATTCTATCATAGATTTGTCCGTCATACTGGCTTAATTCTGGTCCGTTTAATATTTTTTCTACTATTTTCTTGTGGTCAGCACTGAAGACATTTGGATTTTTCCCATTCACCATAACCCTACTTGTTGTGTGGTATAAATTCATTGTGTATTTAGATTGACCACGCCCATTTTGCACTTTCTGGTATGCTTTTATCTGTGTTTCCACTAATGCGTTTTGGCTATCGTGGATGTATATGATTTCATTTAGGTTTGAGTCCTTGGCCTGTTGCTCATGATATGCCATGACATTTGCTTTATATAGTTCATACATAGCTGTTGACATGTTAAAAATATGATTCTGTCCTTTGACTTCGTGAGAGATTTTCGTATCATTCAAACATGACGATGCTTTCTTCTCGAGGGCACGGGTTTTATTTAGCGTATAGTCTCTGTCTCGATGTGTTCCACTGGACGCACGGTTTGATCTGCGGAGTTCCACCTCCATGCTGCCTACTGCAGATATTACAAAGATTGTTTAAAAGTTAAAAACAATAATAAATCACAGATTTTCAGGTACTGTGCTGTAATCTTAGCATATATCACCCTACTATTTAAAATTGTATATATTGCACCTATATCTCGGTATTCAAGACAGCAAGATGCTATAAAACTGTTTGTTGTGGCTTGGCAACTCTTATTAAAAGAATAAAATCTATGGGTTAAGAATAAAACGACTCGATGTAAAAGTTCATCAGTTTTTTGTTCCACCGCCCAGAGGATGTGGTTGATTCAGGTGTAGCTTGGTGGGTTAAAAATAAGACTTTACAGACTAAAATTTTATTTCAAGTTCAGTTCAGTGTCGTTCGATACAAGTCAATTTGCACCCTATCGTTCCGTGTACACAACTCTGTTCCACCTGTGGTTATGGCTGGTTAAAGACAACACTTCAGAATAAGAGTTTGTATTTAATTTAGTACAGTTCAATAACACGAGTACGATTCAGAATTTCAAGGTGTTCAGAGTTTTTCAGTGTATAATTTTCTGATAGCAGGATGTGCAAACAAAACAATTCAGCATAAAATTTTATTTCAATACAGTTCAGTAAGAATCCGTTCAGGGTTTTTCAGCATATTTCCGATATCAGGGACAGGTATGTAGACAAAGCACTTCAGAATAAATGTTTATTTCAGCTCAATAGTTCAATATTAAGATTCGGTTTCAGAGTTTTCCAGTGTATTTCAATATCAGGACGTGTAGATTTGACAAGGTCAATGTTTCGTATTGGTATAGTAGCAGACTAAGCTGTATAATACTTCAGAATAAAAGTTTGTATTTAATTCAGTACAGTTCAATAACACGAGTACGATTCAGA
>JBEVXV010000278.1:0-3530 GCA_040505915.1 Sedimenticola sp.
ATGTGTGCAGAAATGCCCACCACCTCTTCCAACTGCAGTGCGGTTTCCGGCGTAATGGCTTTATGTCCCTTGATGATCTCACTGATGGCCTGAATCGGGCGGCCCATGCGGCGGGCCAGATCTGCCTGGGGCATGCCAAGCTCTTCTGTCACCTCCAGTAGGTATTCGCCAGGGGGGATGGCGAGATCGGAGTGCAGATCCTGATTAGTCTCCATAATGTTACTCACCTCGTAACTATTCAGTTCACCCACTCAACCACGCCGCCAGCGCCGCAGCAGTAGAGAGTTGGTTACCACACTCACCGATGACATTGCCATGGCGGCTCCGGCAATGACCGGACTGAGTGCGCCGGAAGCGGCCAGAGGGATAGCGATCAGATTATATATCAGTGCCCAGAAGAGATTCTGTCTGATCTTGCGGTAGGTTGCCCCAGAGATTGAGAGCGCATCCGCAACCAGCCGGGGATCACCCCGCATCAAGGTGATACCGGCGGTGTGCATCGCTACATCCGTTCCTGTCCCCATGGCCATTCCCACATCGGCCACCGCTAGAGCGGGCGCATCATTGATGCCGTCTCCCACCATAACGACACGCTTACCTGCTTTTTTCAGCTTCTCAATTTCGTCAGCTTTATCTTCGGGTAACACCTCGGCAATTATCTGCTCAATCCCCACAGCGGCCCCTACTTTTGCGGCGGCATGGGGATTATCACCCGTCAACATCATCACCGACACACCACGTTGCCGCAGCATGGCAACGGCGGTAATCGCCTCCTCCTTTACCGGATCGCTAACCATGATGAAGCCCAGCAGATGGAGTGCATCACCCCTCTCAGCCACCCACATCATGGTTGCCCCGTCCCGCTTGATCTCCAGCGAGTGTTCAGCCAGTACCGTAGACTCAACCCCCTGCTCCAACATAAGGCGCCGGTTGCCGATCAGGAGCTTACGACCGGCGACCTCGGCTGACAGGCCCATACCCGGCAGGCTGGTAAATTCAGTTACCGGCAAGAGCGCCACACTGTCACTCTTCGCCTGCTTTAGAATTGCACTGGCCAGCGGGTGCTCGCTGCCCTGCTGTGCAGATGCCGCAAGTTGCAACAGCAGTTCAGCCTCCCCCACCAGAGAGAGACTCTTTTCAACAGAGGGGGAGCCCAGGGTCAAGGTGCCGGTCTTATCAAAAACGACGGTATCACTGCGGTAGGCACGCTCCAGCGCCTCCGCATCTTTGATCAGTATCCCGTGGCGAGCCGCAACACCCGTGCCTACCATCAGGGCTGTTGGCGTTGCCAGACCCAAGGCACAGGGACAGGCGATAACCAGCACAGAGACCGCAGCGACAAAGGCCGTTTGCAGATCACCGGCCAGCCACCAACCGGTAAACGTCAGCAGTGCAATCAGAGCCACCACGGGCACAAAGACTGCAGAGATTTGATCAACCAGCTTCTGTACCGGCGCCTTACTCGCCTGGGCACTCTCCACCAGATGGATGATACGTGACAGCATGGACTCTGCGCCCACCGTCGTAGCACAAATACGCAGCAACCCATCGCCATTGACCGAGGCACCGGTTACAGAATCACCAACGCTTTTCGCCACCGGAAGAGACTCACCGGTAATCAGGGACTCATCCAGTTGACTGCTACCTTCCAGGATCACGCCATCGACCGGCAGACGTTCACCAGGCCGAACCAGCACAATCTCATCATGTACAACACTCTCTGCCGGCACATCCACCAGCACACCATCCCGTTCAACATGGGCGGTATCTGGCTGCAGCTTCATCAATGCGCGAATGGCTGAGGCGGCGCTACGCTTGGCACGTCCTTCCATCCATTTACCAAACAGCACCAGGGTGATCACCATAGCGGATGCCTCGAAGTAGAGGTGCCCCCCTCCTCCACTGGTCAACGTCACCCAGCAGCTCAAACCCCAGGCTGCGGAGGTACCCATGGCAACCAGCACATCCATATTACCGGCACCCCCCCTGAGTGATTTGAAAGCACCCTCATAGAAACGCCGACCGATCCAAAACTGTACCGGAGTGGCCAGAAGAAGTTGCCACCAGGCGGGTAGAGAAACATCGATACCGAACGGCATCAGTACCATGGGGAGAGCCAGTGGAATGGTCAGGGCGGCGGAGATCAGCAGCAGCCTAAACTCGGCCCTGGCCCGTTGCTGGGCCTTGGCATCCATTGCCGCCTGCTGTTCACCGGCACTAACGGCCGGTGTGGCGGTAAAACCGGCACGACTCACTGCATCAATCAACTGCTGCTGAGAAAGGACACCGGCAGGGGCACTCACTGTCGCCTTTTCGGTCGCCAGATTAACCGCTGCCCGCTCTACACCGGGCAGCCGCAACAACACCTTCTCAAGTCGGCCGGAACAAACGGCACAGGTCATGCCTTCAATAAACAACTCCGTGGTTTCTGTAGGTACGGAAAATCCTGCACGGAAAACAGCTGAAACGATTTCGTTGGAGGACGTTTCCGTGGTGTCAAAATCAATCGATGCGCTGTTTGAGGCGAGATTAACCCGCGCTTCAGTCACCCCAGCTTGCTTGCTCAACACCTTTTCGAGGCGACCGGAACAGGCAGCACAGGTCATGCCTTCGATCGGCATGGAGAGGCTACTTGAAGAGGCTCTGTCTGAATCACTACTCATGGTGAAAATAGTTGTACCTTGGTTGTTATATTGACCCTTGGCAAAGGGGGTTGGTTCTCTCTGATTATCCGCCAGTGACGCTATATTGGCACTAAACCCTCAGCACCACTACTGCAGTAGTGGCCTTAGAGCTGCCACGGCGCCTTTTCAGGACGTACAGGGAGGTATTCACCGCGTGTCCTGAAAAGGCGTTACTGCACCCCTATGGCACGGACTTATTGAGAAGTTACCCATACGGGCACTAAGTAGCTGTTGATCCCGACAGATCCCAACCAAAGGTACAGTCCAGCTGTGCCAGCACCAGTATCAGATCATTGATATCACCACCGAGCATCAGCGCCAACGGCGGACGGCCGAAACGGCGGTGTTTTTTACGCAACCACATGCCGCCCATATGGGAATTGGTGGGATAGGTGGTATGCAGTGCACCGGCGATCTTCAACACGTAATCCATACGGCGGTTGATCTCAGGCTGATCCGGGAAGGGGAGATGACTGCGATGCTTGTAGAAAATACGTGCACCTGTCTTCTTCGGCAAACCTAACAGTACACGCATATCCTCCACGCCGAGTTTCCAGGAGTCGAGAATACTCATGGTCGCCTTGGTCAGTGTCAGGCGCTGCTCCGGGGTCATTTCACTCATTAAACTCTGCTCCACACTATTTTCCTACCATTTGAGTAGGATATTAGCACAGCATTCCATTGCTATTTACTACAAATCACTGGGGTTTAATCACATGAAACCTAATTTACTGTGTAACTATTTAGTACGGTGGCAATGTCATTAACTTAAGCTTAATACCATGGTCATCCCTGCATAGGTTGAAACCCGGTGGTCGAACTTCCCTCTTTCCCGTCATACCCGCG
>JBEVXV010000279.1:0-8824 GCA_040505915.1 Sedimenticola sp.
AAGTCACTGTAAAAAAGTAACTTGCACCTGGGGTAAAGTTGCGTCGATATGCGACCATTAGCTTTAACAGTTCCTTTGTTGGTAGATCATTTTCTGGATTTAAATCCCCCCGGGTTTCGCAAGCTCAACCCAGGCTACCGACTGGACATTGGTGTCTGCTTCTGGCCGGTAGCAGTAGTATAACGTGATTTGCACGATGTCCGCTTTGTGGTGTCAGCAGACATTACAGGCACTGGGATGCAACTTCCACTATTGGCCACAAGCGGACATTAACGCCCAAGCTCACCAGCGGCAATGGAGTGCAGCGGAATTTCCGTTTGGTGCAGCGCCTTGTATGCCTGATTTCCATATTCAGCACGTCGCCTATATCTGCCCACCAACCCCTTTGAACTTCTCCACGAACGCAGAAATTTTCTCGAACACGGTTTGCTTCTTCGTCTTGTATTGCGGATTGAGCGGACTCATTTTCGGAAGAGTGGCATTGAGTGCTGTCCCATTCTCTGTCGCGTATTCACGCTTCAAGGACGCCTTGATGTAGCGCCGCGCCTCCTCCTGATTCAGCGTCTCCGACTGGATTAACTCCTCGGCTTCGCGCTTTTGTTCCGCTTGGGCAAACGTGAAGAAGGCATCGATAACGCTCGCCTTGTCTCCGATGTCGTCCAGATTGGTTTGATTGATGAAGTCAACAATCAGGCTCTCTTTTGCCCGGCTCCCTATGCTGGCTCGGATCACCCGTCTCACTTCATCGATGAGGTCATCCTTGTTCTTAGTCTTCTTGTTGTGCTCAAAGATGAGTTCCAGAATGTAATCGAGATTGATCTCTTGGGATTTTAACAAATCCACCTCAAAGACCACATCATCCCAATCAACGGTCGATTCGTCCCTCTTCTCCCCATCCTTCTGACGCCGCAGCCAGTCGCGGGTGTCATTGTAGGTGGATCGATAATCTTGGATCAGGCGCTCAGACGGTACCTCAATTTTCTGCATCGACTCCAGATCTTCGTCGTTCAGGTAGTGCTTCGTTTTGAATTCTTCGACCACTTCCGCATCTTCCAGATCGACCTCTTGCAGGGCATTCAGCCCGGTAAACTCATCGTAGTTGCGAAGAACATTCTCCACCCGCAGATATTCTCCGAACAGTTTTACGAAGTCCTTTTTGTCCTGCTCTTTGACGATTTCACTCGGGTCGGGGAAACGACTTTTTAGCTCATTCACCACCTCCACATAACCACGGCAGGCTCTTCCGGTGGCGATGTCGGTAAAACCCTCCATGTACTCCTTGTAGCTCTTTTCCAACACCACGTTTTTGGTGTTCGCATTGCCAAAGAGGGTGATCGTATCAATCGTGCTCTGCTCCATATCGCGGAAGGTCACGATATTGCCAAAGGTCTTGGTGGCATCAAAGATCCGGTTGGTGCGCGAATACGCCTGCAAGAGCCCGTGATAACGCAGGTTTTTATCGACAAAGAGCGTGTTAAGGGTCGGGGCATCGAAGCCAGTCAGGAACATCCCTACCACGATCAGCAAGTCCACCTCCTGCTTCTTAACTCTCTGAGCCAAGTCGCGGTAGTAGTTTTGGAAACCCTTGCTATCGACCCCGTAGTTCGTCTTGAACGCCGCGTTGTAGTCGCCAATGGCAGCACTGAGGAACTCCTTGGCACTGCTATTCATAGCCGACACCTCGAAGCTCTCGTCGGGAATGTCGCCCACAGCATCCTGTTCCTCGTTGGCAGCAAAAGAGAAAATCGTGGCTACCTTGAGACGCTTCTTTTCCTCGGCCTCACCTTGCAGCTCACGGAAGGCTTCATAATACGCCTTGGCTGCATCCACACTGCTCACTGCAAATAGGGCGTTGAAGCCCTTCGCTCCCATGTGGGCACGATGCGTCTTCAGAGGGAAATTCTTGAGGATATAGCCCGTAATCTCACGAATACGATCCGGGTGGAGCAGTGCTTGCTTATTCTCTGCGGCACTGAGCTTCTTCTCATCCAGTTCGGTCTCAATGGCTTTGAACTGAGGACGCACATCGTTGTAGTCCACCTTAAACTTCAGCACCTTCTCATCGCGGATGGCATCGGTAATCACGTAAGAATGCAGCTCCCGCCCGAAGACGCTTCCGGTCGTTTCGGCACCCAAGGCGTTTTGTGGAAAGATCGGCGTACCCGTAAAGCCAAACTGGTAATACCGCTTGAACTTCTTTTGCAGGTTCTTCTGTGCCTCACCGAATTGGCTGCGGTGGCACTCATCGAAGATAAAGACCACTTGTTTCTTGTAGATGGGAAGGTCGCGCTCTCCCCGCATCAGGTTATTCAGCTTCTGGATGGTGGTGACGATGATCTTGTTATCGTCCTTCACCATGTTCCGCTTCAGGCCCGCCGTATTCTCCGAACCATTCACGCTATCAGGAGAGAAGCGTTGGTACTCCTTCATCGTCTGGTAATCGAGGTCTTTGCGATCCACCACGAAGAACACCTTATCGACAAAATCGAGCTCGGTGGCCAACCGCGCCGCCTTGAAGCTGGTGAGGGTCTTTCCTGATCCGGTGGTGTGCCAGATGAAGCCGCCGCCCTCGGTGTTGCTCCAATTCTTCGCATGATACGCACTCTTGATCTTCCAGAGGATGCGTTCGGTCGCCGCAATCTGATAGGGGCGCATCACCAGCAGAGTGTTGTCCGCACCGAAGACGGAATACTTCAAGAGCACTTCCAGCAGGGTGTGCTTCTGGAAAAAGGTCGCGGTAAAGTCCTTCAGGTCTTTGATCAGCGAGTTGTCCGATTTCGCCCAGTTCATGGTGAAGTCGAAGCTGTTTTTGTCCCGTCTGGTCGTATTGGCAAAGTAGCGACTGTCCGTGCCATTGGAGATCACGAAGAGTTGTAGATACTTGTAGAGAGAGTTTTCCGAATTGAAGCTCTCCTTGCTGTAACGGTGCACCTGATTGAAGGCTTCACGGATGGCCACCCCGCGTTTCTTAAGCTCGACCTGCACAAGAGGCAGCCCATTGACGAGAATGGTCACATCGTAGCGGTTGGCATGGCTGCCTGTTTGCTCAAACTGCTTGATGACCTGAAGCTTGTTGTTGAGCACATTCTTCTTATCCAGCAGGTAAATGTTTTCGATGTGACCGTCATCGAAGACAAAATCATGGATGTAGTCCTCATGGATTTTTCGAGCCTTGTCGGTGCTGTTCTCACTGGCAGGGTCGAGATACTTCTCTCCAAATCGCTTCCATTCATCCTCCGTGAATCGCATATCATTCAGCGTCTCAAGCTGCACCCGCACATTGGTCCGCATCGCCTCGGGCGTGCGGATTTCCGTGGCGTAGGTGTAGCCCTGATCTTCCAGATCGCCGATAAATTCACGCTCCAAAGCATCTTCGCTCTGGTATTCCTCTTTGACCTCGCTATCCCGCTGATAGCGGTCGAGCACAATGAAGTGTTTGGTTTCGGCAATGGTGTTGTAATCAATCATTGTCGCCATCTCCTTCTAATAATCTTTGCCCTGCCAATCGCTCACGCACTTCGATCAGGGCATTGTGCAGCTTTTCCTCCAGGAGTTCTTTCGGCGGCAGGATCGTCCAATACTCCGCCACCATGATGTTGTCTTTTTGCATATTGAGCAGCTCAACCTGCTCGGAGCCTGCTTCCGCGCAGAGGATGAGGCCAATGGGCGCTTCTTCACCTTCCTGCCGCTCATGCTTGTTCAGCCAGTTCAGGTAGAGCTCCATCTGACCTTTGTAGCCCGCCTTGAAGTGATTGATCTTTAACTCCACGGCAACAAGCCGTTTCAACTTTCGATGGAAAAAGAGCAGGTCGAGTGAGAAATCCTCACCATCGATGATCATTCGCTTTTGGCGTTCAACAAAGGCAAAGCCCTTGCCCAGTTCCAGAATGAAAAGCTCCAGCTCTTTCAGCAGGGCATTTTCAAGTTCATTTTCCAGGTAGCCTTCCTTCAGTCCCAAAAAATCGAGCAAATAGGGATCTTTGAAGTTGCCACCGAGATGGGTGGCTTCCGCCAGAGTCAGCTTGGTATCTGCAATCTCAGCCCGCTCAAAAGCCTTGTGCTGGATCTGATTTCGCAATTCCCGTTTACTCCATCCCGATTCACTGGTTTGGTTGGCATAGAAACTCCGTGCTTCATCAGACTTCAGGGGAATCAGGGCCAGGAAATGCGACCAACTCAATTGTCGTGCCAGCGGAACGACAATTTCAACATCGGTGAAGACCTCGGCAAACTGCATCATCCGACGCAGGTTTTTTGCTTCGAAACTCTTACCGTATTGCAAAACCAGTTCTTCCGCCATCGACTCCACCACCTGCTTGCCATATTCCGCCCGTTGCCCGTGGAGGATCTCTTCATTGATCCGCCGCCCAACATGCCAATAGGTCACCGTGAGCGCACTGTTGACCGCCGCCACTGCCTGATTGCGGCCTTTCTCAATCAGAACCTTAAGGTCACGGAGCAAACCTTCCGCTGGCTGCTGGGTGATGTCGTTTTTCTCCGTCATCTCAGGCAACCATCTCCGTTGGATGTTCAGGTTTTGGGAAGTTCAGCAACAAGTCGCGGTAATACTCGTATTGCTTTTGGCGCAGTTCGATTTCCCGAGGGAGACCCTCGCTGATGGAGTGGGTCAGGGTGTCGAACTTGTCGAGGATGGCGACGATGCGCTTTTTCTCTTCAAAAGAAGGATTGGGAATGCTAATACTATTTAGATTCTTTTTATTAAGCTTGGGCTGCGCGGCTCCTGATATGTATGGAGTAAGGTCGATATTATTTAGGTAATATTCTACGTATTTCCGTTCAGCGTAAGCTTCAAACGCAAGCACATGGGCATGATTATTAACCCAAGATTTACCATAAATACTGAACGCAATCGGGGTGCTTCTAGCAATTAAATTTGCTCCATCTTCCGACACGAGTAGGTAGTCGCCATCAAAGATGAATCCCTTAACGTAATCGACAATCCCAGAGGCTCCGTAATACGGAATTTCGCCAGGTTCCCTCAAGCCACTGGTGATTGGTTTCCTCTTTGAATCAAGATTTTCTGCTAACTTCCCCAACGTCTTCCACTCCACTTCACCTTCCTCAAAGGTGAGAAGCTGGTCGCGGTAGTAGTTGTATTGCTTTGTTCGGGCTGTTAGCTC
The DNA here is from genome assembly GCA_040505915.1 of Sedimenticola sp. Taxonomy (GTDB): domain Bacteria; phylum Pseudomonadota; class Gammaproteobacteria; order Chromatiales; family Chromatiaceae; genus Vondammii. Next base: position 5,142 of record JBEVXV010000279.1, read on the forward strand.
GGTTGTTAGCTCGGTTGTTAGCTCGGTGAAGGTGTCCAAGATGCGGACGATTTCCGCTTGGATGGCCAGCGATTTTTCAGGGTTGTCTGGGCAGGGAATGGGGATTTCTATTTTATCAAATGATGATTTCGACAAGCGTGGAATACTTGCCCTACGGACTCGGGACGAAATTTTGAACTGCTGAGTTAGCAAAAAATGGTACAAAAACTTGTTGTTAAGAACTTCATTTCCTTCAAAGTAGTAAACGTCATCAGCTGCCCAAAAAGCTTCATTGCTATAACCGATTTCTCCCGCTGCTCCTGCACAAATTATGAAAGCGGAGTTTGCCGCAACATTGCTTTTCTCGTAATAACCTAGTGGCTTCATGCTATTTTGGTAAACCGCATGACGACCAGAATCTTTAAGTTGACTCCTAACCAGTCTTTTTCCTCGTTTTGGTTGACCTACTTCCCCAAGAGCCACCCACTCCACCTTCGCACCACCTGCCTGTTCGGCAGACAGGTCGAGTAACTTTTTCAGGAAGGTGCTCTCGCTCATGCCTCACCTCCTTTTTCATGAAGTTTCTTTTGCAAATTTTCCACGGCGCGGATTTGTTTATCGAAGTCTGACTGATAGAGCCGATCCTGCACGATGCGGTATTTTTCAAACTCGCTTTCGGCATGGGCTTTGGCGATTTCGGCGGTCACTTTTCCAGCATCCTGGAGAATTTCGCGATCGGTCGCGGCGATGAAGCGGTTGAGACGCTCTTCCCAGTCCGCCATGGTCATGGGGATGTTGCGCAGAGCCATATCCTCTGCGATATCGAGGTAGGCATTGACAAGCCTTTGTAGTTGGGCGAGTTCGTTGTCGGTGAGGTAGTTCTTGGCGGTACTGACATCAAATTTCTGGATCTTTCCATGAGGCGCATCTTTCCAGATGGTAAGCCCCATATTCGTTTTCTCTGCATCGGCACGGGTATGGATGACTTCCGCGGCCGTTTGTCCATGGATTGCCCAGTGGAGTTTGTTCTGCACGGTGGCAAAAAATCGTTTGGTCACTTTGGCGGCGACATCGTAATCGAGGGCGGTGGCGTAGATATCGGTGATTTTCTGGTAGAACTTTCGCTCGCTCAGGCGGATCTCGCGGATGCGCTGGAGCTGTTCTTCAAAGTATTTTTTCCCCAGAACGGTGCCATCGTTCTTAAGCCGCTCGTCGTCCATGGCGTAGGCTTTGATGGTGTATTCCTTGATGATGCCTGTCGCCCATTTACGGAACTGTACCGCTCGTTCCGAGTTTACTTTGTATCCCACGGCAATGATGGCGGAGAGGTTGTAGTGCAGGGTGTTGTAGTTTTTGCCATCGGTGGCAGTTATCCGGAATTTCCGGATAACTGAATTTTCCTCCAGCTCGCTGTCGGCAAAGATTTTCTTCAGGTGCTCGTTTACCGTGCGCACGTTCACGCCGTAGAGCGTGCCCATCATTTTCTGGGAGAGCCAGACATCCTCGTCGGCATAGACGGCTTCAACCCCGCCTTCTCCACTTGCCGCAATGAAAGTGAGATATTCAGCCGCGGAAGAGCGGATCGAAAGCTCATCCTTTTTCCTCTTCTCGCTCATGCCTCACTCCCTTCGATTTCCGCGACGATGGCGCCGATCTCCTTGCGAAGCCCGTCGATCCTGGTGACGGTGGCTTCGATTTGCTGATTCAGCTCGGTGATGTTGATCACCTCGCGGGTGTCCTTGGCTTCCACGTAGGAGCTGACCGAAAGGTTGTAGTCATTCTCCGCGATTTTCTCCATGCGCACCGACTGGGCGACATGCGCCACATCCTCCTTGCGGTCGAAGAGCTTCATGATCGCTGCGACCTGGGCATCGGTCATCAGGTTGTTGTTGGTGCCCTTCTTGAAGAACGCCTCACCCGAGGCATTGATGAACTGAACTTTGGTATCGGTCTTGTGCTTGGAGAGCACGAGGATGTTCACGGCAATGGTGGTGCCGTAGAAGAGGTTCGGCGCCAGTGAGATAACGGTCTCCACAAAGTTGTTATCCACCAGATATTGGCGGATTTTTTTCTCGGCTCCACCCCGGTAGAAGATCCCCGGAAAACAGACGATGGCGGCCCGCCCCCTGCTGGAGAGGTAATAGAGACTGTGCATGATGAAGCCGAAGTCTGCCTTGGACTTGGGTGCCAGCACACTGGCGGGTGCAAAGCGCTCGTCATTGATGAGGGTGGGGTCGTCGCTACCGATCCACTTCACCGAGTAGGGAGGATTGGAGACGATGGCATCGAAGGGCTTCTCCTCGCGGAAGTGGGGTTCGGTCAGGGTGTTGCCCAACTGCATGTTGAACTTGTCGTAGTTCACGTTGTGCAGGAACATGTTCATCCGTGCGAGGTTGTAGGTCGTGTGGTTGATCTCCTGACCAAAGAAACCGTCCTCGATCAAGTGGTCATCCATGTGCTTCTTCGCCTGTAGCAGAAGGGAACCGGAACCTGCGGCGGGGTCGTAAACTTTGTTCACGCTCTTCTGCCCGTGGATGGCGAGTTGGGCAATGAGTTTGGAAACATGCTGGGGAGTGAAGAACTCACCACCCGATTTCCCCGCGTTGGCCGCATAGTTGCCGATCAGGTATTCGTAGGCATCCCCGAAGAGATCGATCTCGTTCTCCTCAAAGTGGCCAAAATCGAGGTCCTTCACGCCCTTCAGCACGGCAGCGAGACGACTGTTTTTGTCCTTTACCGTCCTACCCAAGCGGTTGCTCGTGGTGTCGAAGTCATCAAACAGCCCTTTGATGTCTTCCTCAGAGGCGTAACCCATGGCCGAGCCCTCAATGGCGGTGAAGATCGCTTTCAGATCCGTATTGAGGTTTTCGTTGTCATTCGCCTTGGCGACGACGTTTTCAAAGAGCTGGCTGGGGTAGATGAAGTAGCCCTTGGTCTTAATGGCGTCGTCCTTGATCTCATCAGTGAGGACATCATCGTCCAGCTCGGCGTATTGGATGCTCTCATCCCCGCCTTCGATGTAGCGGGAAAAATGCTCACTGATGAAGCGGTAGAATAGCGCGCCAAGCACATATTGCTTGAAGTCCCATCCGTCCACCGTGCCGCGCACATCATTGGCAATCTGCCAGATGCGGCGTTTCAGTTCGTCAAATTGCTGGGTGCTGGTCATAGAGTTAATCTTGTTTTAATCGGGAGAAAATGGACTGGTTCGGTGAGTGTATAAGTGATTATCCAGTTCTGGCTATCATACCCGCCACCTCATTATCTAGGTAATAATTTCCGCATTATCCTGGATAATCCTTTCTGCTAATTAACGGAATATCTCCACGGAATGACAAGATATCCAGAAAATAGATATCTCCACATGCTGTTTATACCTCCTGGTATGACGCTTACCATCTAACGCAAAGATCGGGATACCCATCAACTGGTTCACCCAAGATGATGGGTGTCCTGGTGTTTCTGGTGTTTACTGGTTCACCCAAGATGATGGGTGTCCTGGTGTTTAGAGAGTGTAGTGTCTTAAATGTGGGTAGGTAAAAGTAGGACTGTCAGTGAATCTGGCGTAACTTTGGCGTAGGTTTTTATTGCACTACTCCGTATACCTTGTAAGTAGTGCCTGAACGAAAACGCCGAATTTCCGTAAAATATCCGCAGGCGGCCTGGTGGCCAGCACAAAATTTCGTTAATTATGACAGCTACAG
>JBEVXV010000280.1:0-7624 GCA_040505915.1 Sedimenticola sp.
CACACACATTAGTAACTCTGCAAATTCTCACAATAGCTGTCTGAGGACTACTTTCAACATGGCGGAATGTGCATCGCGTCCAATTTGATCGTGTGAATTTTATATATATATTCTCCTCGTTTTTACAACGAATAATCTGTGTGGAGATAGATATTATTGTTGCACTCATTCTAATGGTTCCAATGGTTCTGTTGTCGATGGAATAGGCAGTGCCAGTGTCATCAAACATGGATTTTTCAATCACACAAAACCGGTTCGCGCCATTGTCACAAGGCGAGTCAATGGATGGGTGGTCACTTGAGAATACGGACAATGGCGATTTTCAAACTGTCAAACGTCGCTGTGTTAGAGCCAGCCCGAGCCCCAGTTCGATGGATAGTGTTATTAATCAGTTTTCAACAATTTCAGTGGATGAAAAACTTACGGCTATATATAGTGATGTTCAGAGAGTTATCGAAAATCAAAAGGAAACAAACAGAGGTATGGACTTTCTAAACAATTCTATGGCATGTACAAATAAAAACGTTGACCAACTTGTGAAAGTATCCCACCAAAATACACGCATGTTACGGTTATTGGCATACAAATCGATAGATCTTGAGGCACGGGCTAGACGTAACAACCTGATATTTCGGAATTTGATGTACAAACGTGGGGATGATTGTTCCAATGTGGTGAGACATTTTATGACAGATCAGCTTAAACTTGAGGGATTCGATGTTGATTTGGAACGTGTACACCCATTCGGTCCCCCATCAAAATATACAGGTAGAAGGGACATAATAGTGGCTTTCTTAAATTTTGCCGACACGGAGGTTGTAATGCGTCACGTGGGGGCTCTTAAAGGGACACCGTTCGTCATTGACCGTGATCACCCGAAGGAGATCCAGAGTGCCAGGAAACGTCTGTGGCCCAAATTTAAAGCAGCAAAAGCCTCGGGTAGTGGGAACAGGGTGTCAATTCAGTTCCCTGCCAAACTTGTGGTTAATGGCTCTGTTATTCACGATGAATTTCCTGATTGGTACAACGTTTTAGCAGGTGATAGAGACATCAATTTACACAAAACTATATATGAACCGCCCCCCATTTCCACCCGCTCTGACAACAATGATCATCCGCCACACACGAGCAGTGTGCCTACTCACACCCCCCATTCAGGGTCGCGGAGCGATACCAGAGACTCCTTGAGGGGCATGTATGACCGCCCAATCACAACTACACATGTCACTCCACAGCCATTCCCCGTTGGTAACCCCGTGGCCACCGGTGCGGAAACGTCGTCATCGCGGAGTGATACACGCCATCAGCTCGTCCAACCACCGACCGACATGGTGCATGTTCCCGCCAATCGAAGTGATGCGTACATATCGAGCATTCATGCCACGCCTACAACCGATTTACTTCCAAACACATCAGTCGACAGCATGTCTGGTCATCAACCAATTCCCGTGCAGGCGGTAACTACATGTCCCATTGTTACCACGACCGTGTCATCGAGTGACAAAACCGGCCTTAGTGCTCCATTTACGTCCAACGGTGCGGCGGAAAGTGCTTGGCCTATGCCAACAATCCAACCATCGATCTTCAAATCATCTGCCCCGGCGAATATTCCAAGTCATTCTAACACCCCCGCCCCACCTGCACCCACCCCAGGAACCGACTCAGGCAATTCTGGTCGCAAACCGCCTGTAGCCACCAGTACCGTGACCCACAAACCTCGGTCCGTCTTGAGACGCACTAGCACGAGAGACCAAACCATCACAAGATCGGACTCCGCCCCGGCGAATATATCACGTGCAGGTAGCCAGCGTGGTAAGCGCACAGGTGATTTGCGCAATTCGAACAGTACGAGTGCACCGCCCACTTTCGTCGATAATGACACTGGTCAGCCAGCAGCCACAAATGTCACCGCATAGGCACGCGGGGAGAAAATTTTGAAAATTGGTACTTTAAATGTATGTGGCCTAAAATCGAGGATTCTCTATCCAGAATTTATTGATCTCGTGAATTTATATGATATATTGTGTGTAACAGAAACCAAACTTGATGCATTCGACATTATTTCCATCCCTAATTATACATTGTTTACCAAACATAGAAAACAAAATTATTTTCGAAAATCTGGTGGAATTGGTATATTTGTAAAAGACAATATTTCACCCTTTATTCAGGAAATTATTTCAGACTCCGAATATGTGCATTGGCTATCTGTTAATAAAGACTTCACTAGTCTAGAAGAAAATATAATTATTGGCACTGTGTATATTCCACCAAGTAATTCGAGGTTTTTCAATGACGACGATTTCATGAATTTGGAGATGGAAATGGTATCGATGTGTAGTACATATAAGTATGTTTTTGTAACAGGTGATACGAATGGCAGAACTGGAGAAATAGCCGATTATACACCAGCTGACAACTTTTTATCTGATCTTTTTGACTATGATATGGATTCTATTAGCTTTTTCAATGCCGATAATTGTCTCACTGAACTTGGTATTAGCAAGGACAGAAAATCGTTGGATAAGAGAAAAAATCAAATAGGATATAGGCTGCTTGATATATGTAGAGGTAATAATTTGTTCATATTAAATGGTCGCATTGGAAAAGATAGAAATATAGGTAAACTAACATTTCGAAACCAGTCACTTATTGACTACACACTTGTATCATGTCACAGTATGAAACTAGTCAGTGATTTTGATGTTATTGACACCGACAGCTTATTTTCCGATGGCCATTGTCTACTACACATGGAAATAAAAATTAATCCTGAACCCCCGACCACCGACACCGATGTCACAGGGGCTTGTACTAATAACAGATTTTATTGGAAAGCTGACAAAGCTGATACATTTCTGCACAATATTAGCCAAACTGACATTACCAACTTACAAGAAACAATAAACGTTATGAATGTCAATCCTACTAAACAAACAATTAATGATGCCACTTCCACGATAGCCGATATATTTAACAATTCTGCCTCGTGTACTTTTGGTACAAGTAAGGACAAGTCCTCAACAACTACTAATTCACAAGATAAACCGTGGTTTGGTGCGCGGTGCCGGAACGCCCGTTTGCTGTATCACCAGGCACGGAAACGTTATCAAACTGGTAGAATGGAAAGTGACAAACACGACATGATGCATAATAGCAAAGTGTATAAAATGACTATGAACAAGCATATCAAAATTCATAAAAGAAAAACTGAAAAGAAACTTCGACATATGCAAACGAACCAACCCAAAGAATATTGGAAAATTCTAAATAAATTAAAGAAGGGTGGGGTAAATAAGGGGGCAACGCTGGACGATCTGTATGAATATTTCAAAGGTGTAAACTCAGAAAAACACGACAACTGTGGGAATGATGATGATGATGATGATGATATACCTAATTTAAATATAAATGATGATGATGAAATATTAAATGTTCCGATAACTGCCGACGAAATAAGCAAAGCAATACGGAACCTAAACAATTCTAAAACTCCTGGTAACGACTTAATTTTAAATGAATATTTAAAAAACACCACGGACATTATGATGCCGCATTATGTTACACTTTTTAATGTAGTATTATCCACTGGCATATTACCAGATTCCTGGGTCTTAGGTCAAATCATGCCCATTTATAAGAACAAGGGTGATTCAACGAAACCAGAAAATTATAGACCAATCACCATTCTAAGCTGCTTGGGAAAATTGTTTACATGTATTTTAAACAACAGACTTAATTGTTTTTTAGACAGCAACTCTATCTTATCGGAAAATCAAGCCGGATTTAGGAAAGGTTATTCCACCATGGACCATGTGTTTGTACTTCATACATTAATTGAATTATTACGTCACCAAAAGAAAAAAGTTTACTGTGCCTTTATCGATTTTTCACAGGCGTTCGATTCCGTCTGGCGTATAGGTCTATGGAAAAAACTATTAAAAAATAATATCAATGGAATTTTTTTCAGAGTGATTAATAATATGTATTTGGAAATCAAATCATGTGTCATGTTAAATAACGAATGTTCTCAATACTTTCCCAGTTACTGCGGCGTACGCCAGGGTGAAAATTTATCTCCCGTACTCTTTGCTTTATTTCTCAATGACCTTGAGGATTATTTAACTCTCAAAATGAATGATGGTATCGAAATTGTTCACAGGGGTGAGGATCTGTTTTTCTATATAAGAATTGTTTGTTTATTATATGCCGACGATACAGTTATTATTGCCGACGACCCAAATGCTTTCCAAAAATGTCTAAACGACTTTCATGATTATTGTAATAAATGGAAACTCAGGGTCAACCTAAGTAAATCCAAAGTGATAGTTTTCGGGTCGAAAACCAATAGAGCTAACCAATTCAAACTAGGTCAGACATCGCTAGACTTTGTAAACGAATACAAATATTTAGGTGTCTATTTTTCTAGAAGTGGTAGTTTTTTAAAGGCGAGGAAACATGTTGTAGAACAGGCAAATAAGGCCACTCACCTGCTATATAGTCGCATCAATAACATCGACATCCCTATTGATTTGCAATTAAAATTGTTTGACCATACCATATTACCAATTCTAACTTATGGTAGCGAAGTTTGGGGTTTCGAAAACCTTGAAATAATTGAACGTATACATTTAAATTTTCTAAGGCGAATTACGAAAAGCAGGAAAAGTACTCCTGCATACATGCTATATGCCGAATTAGGTCGCTATCCACTCGAAATCACAATAAAAAGCAGAATGATAGCATTTTGGAATAGAATTGTAACTGGAAAAGATGTTAAATTATCAAATTTATTATTCGAACACGCTTTAAGTACTGATAACTTCGAATTCAAATGGCTTAAACAAGTTAAATCAATTTTTGACAATACAGGGAAAAGTAACAACTTTGTAAATCGCAAAACCAGTGTTAAAAGTATAAAAAGAACGTTGATTGATCAATTTATCCAACAGTGGAACGCAGCGCTGTTGAATTCAAGCAAAGGTAAAAATTACAGCCTATTTAAGGAAAATACAAAATTTGAAAATTATTTCAAGATTTTACCTCGATCCTTATATTTGAAACTTGTAAAATTTAGAACAAGTAATCATAAGTTACCTGTTGAAACAGGTAGATGGTCCAATATTGAATATGGCGACCGGAAATGCAATATTTGTAACACCAATGACATTGGCGACGAGTTCCATTATTTGTTCATATGCTCATCACTCTCTGAAGAACGAAAAAAATACCTTGACACATATTATTACTTACGGCCCAATGTATTAAAATACAAAGAATTATTGAACTCCACTTCTGAAACAAAACTCAAACGATTAAGCATATTTACAGGTGAAATCATGAACATGTTTAATGATTGATGCGAATACGGCACTTATAAAAGTGGTACTAGTATATCCTTAGACGACCACGCTTAAAGTCGTGGGTTCGAGCCCCACTCAGAGCACGACATTGCTGGGTAGACATTATAACTATCTATTCACACATGTACACATAAGTATGTGTATGTTTATATAAAATGTACAAAGTCATCTAGGCGACGCAAATATAACATTCAAATTCTATTTGCCAATTTCCATAATAGTATCGGTTATCATGGTCTTCAATACTCTTTATATACATGTATATGTAAGAGACGCTACATTCTTCATAACTGCTATTCGGTTTATGTAATAGATACAATCTGACATTCGGGATCGTTCAATGTGCTGGAGTCGGTCGAATGATTTCATAGGAAACTGGCCAAAGGCTCGTTGCTTATGGATGCATTCGTCTTGTTTCATGAATGCCATATTGAACAGTCACCCATGCGAGATTCTCGATACATTCATCACTTCAAAGTTATTTATTCTGATACATAATTTGGTATAACGATGATATCGACATGGTTAATGATGTCAATAGTATACATGCATGTGCGGTAACAACTACAAAATTATGCAACTATATGATAAGTTATTCAGGAAGTGCTGGTCCCCACATCGGAGGTCGTTGGTTTGATCCGTGCTAGACACCTTGAACATATCTTATTTTCATCTCCCAATCTAGATCTATATCTAGATCCAGATGGGCGGGCTCGTCACTTGAACGAGCCGTCTCATTAGGATTTGCACTGCTTGCAAACATTTTCATGACATGCGAGATTCTCGATATATTCATCATTCCAATGTCATTTTTTTTTTATACATAATTTGGTATAATGATGATATATACAGGGTTAATGGTTGGTGCCAATAGTATACATGCATGTGCGGTAACAACTATATGTAGCTATATGCGAAGTTATTCAGGAAGTTGGTCCCCCATGTCGGAGGTCGTTGGTTTGATCCGTGCTAGACACAAAACATCTCATTTTCATCTCTTAATCCGGATTCATAGGATATCGTCACTTAGCGGTCGCTAACCATTGCACGATTACACACGTATTACAGTGAGGTATGTATATATATATATGCACCAACATAGCCTGACCGGATGTGTTGCACTAATACATCCATGTCAATCATTTCAGTATACCCTATCGTCATTAATGTCGTAACTTGTACTTTGTTCCACATGGATTGGGTAAATTGTTAGAGCCAGTTTCGTAATTAAGCAGTAGGTGAAAACTGTATCCGGATACCTTGATATTGTCATAACGGTTTACCGTGAATTACGAATTCGGATAGTATTCTTACCATGTATCCCAAAATCAATTTCGGGGTTCATATAGTCAGCGTCCCGTCGGTCTGTCATTGACGAAGGTCACTATTTTTTAAACATTATACTTTGCGGTGCGTTTTCTTGTGACGAGTACATCCCTCAATTTACTGATTTCTTGTTTATTTCGGATGCAGTATCAAAGCTAGTGATGCAACTCGCAATATTACAAAAACCTACATATCGTGTTGATTGTGTTTGATTTACGGGGCATTAATTATCATTGGCACACTTATTGCATTTATCAATGGGCATATCTTACTAAAAAATGAATACGAATATATTTCATTTATTAACACAATGCCAGTCATTATTTTGAAACATCATTAACCCTTTCAACACCACAGCCATCTTCAGAGGTTTTGGCGGACAGTGTAGATCCAGATGATCAGGCTCGTAACGAACCGTCTCATCCGGTTCTGCACTGCTTGCCACCATTTCCATGATTTTTGTCAGCAGCACCCACATTTCGTGAGTGGGATGGTCTGACTTTTGATTTCAAATGCATGGATTGGTGTGGAATTGAAAATGGAATGGTTCATCTCGGTTTTTTAGGGATGGAAGAGTTAAATGTATGTATATCGATAGTCATATTTCAAATTGTTTATAACTATTCTAACGTGTTAATATTTTGTCGATAGCTCAATAGCATTCCCGAAATATTAAGCTGGACTATTTTCGTTTCAGTCCAATCAATCCCTACCGGCCAAGGGAGACGTTTAACGACCAATACGAATTTTCTCCCAAAATCAAATATTATATAAATGGAATTGCACTATACTGATATTTGTATGATTATGCCAATCATAATTGTGCTATGTACTCCGCCATGTTGAACTGTGTTTATTTTGTTCTGTATTGTACCCATATACCACAATGTGGTCTGAGTTTCTACAAAATAAAGATTATGTTCTGTTCTGTTCTG
>JBEVXV010000281.1:0-7932 GCA_040505915.1 Sedimenticola sp.
AGTATCAATTTTAAAATGGCACATATATCCGCCCCACTCTATTTACACCCATAAGATTTCATAAAAGTACTTATTTACAACTTTACAATTTTGTAAAAACACGGTTGGGGGAACTGGAGGGCGCCACAAAGCTCATTTGTTTCTACAACGAGTGCGTCGTGGCACTATTGAGAGTCTTTTGTAGCGTTCCACATGCAATGAGAAACACAAGCGTCTGGAGTGGAATTCCAGTTGTACTAACATTTCTGACAATGGGTTAAGTAATTTGGCAGCTAGGACGCTCGGGTCCACCACCAGCTGGAGCATACTACAGTTAATATTGGTCACACCGGAACAGGCATTATTTATGTCATTCAGGATAGGTGTTCTAATGCTAGTCAGTGCAGTACAGTCCAGGAGGAAGTGTTGCAGCGTTTCATCGCCGTCATTACACATTAGACACTGAGAAGTTACTGTATTCTGATTGAATGATGCACGGTTTGTTTGTAATATATACGTTCCTGTCACTATCTTCAGTTTCGTATGTATACGAGGAATTTCCGCTACGTTTCTCACTGAAGTGATTATGGGATGTCGGTGGCCATATCTATACAGCCCAATGTTCAGATGTTTTAAGCTAGAATACAGGGAGGCAGAGTGCCTGATTTTCTCAACCCAGTGATTATTTACTGTTTTATTTACTTCTGCTTTCCATTTGTATTTGCTTACAGGATCGTCCAACAGCATTAATGCTTCTGGTAGGTTGTATTTAAGTAGAAGTACTCGTACTTGCACTGCCCAGCCACAGCTTTTCATTGATTTCACGCTCAGCTGTCTTCTAATGACATCTTTTTCTATCGCGTTGTCAAGTCTACATATATTACCAAAGAGTGTTAAAATTCTTTTGTGTATCTGACCTTCAATAGGGATCGTTCCTGACAGTATATAGACGGCTGGGTTCGCGACGGTTTTTGGTAACGATAGGATCTGCTTGAGGAACCTTCTGTAGAAAACTTCCAGCATTTCGATGCTTTTGGTTGACGGAATGGAGACCTCCAGGCCATACAGCAAGACAGGCAGCACATATGTCTGTATTAGATGCAGGGACGTTTCCGGGTCGAGCCCATTTTCACCGTGGAGGCCTGATGCCATGAGGCTATATATAGTACGCCTTGCTTTTTTTATGTTCTCTTGCACGGTCGTCTCCTGGGTATTTGCTGATCTCATAAGACCAACATGCATTGCCTCTTTTACCACTGGCATATCAGTGTCATTTATTGTCCATGTGTAGTTGCTTGGATGCGTCTCACTCTGGCGCCTAGGGGTATAGTCCAGTGGTAAGACCACACTCTTGGTTGGCTGGAGGTGGTATCTCTCCATGTGGCTGTAGTCTACGGCTATATTGATGAGCGCCTGTAGGTTATCGGGTTTATCACAGACCAGGGCAACGTCGTCCGCGCATGTTGGCGCTACACAGTTTATCTCACCAATCCGCCCGCCTAGGCAGGAGTCTGACAATCGATCTAGTAGTCGATTAACGTAGATTTTATACAGGTCGGTGCTAAGAATACCACCTTGTCTCACACCTTGTCTGATTTCAAAGCTCTCAGAACGACCAACGCCCCATTTCACAAATGATTTAGCATTTCGATGCAGACTGTCAATAAGGGACCAATTTTGACCTTGGATTCCCCAGTGGAATAGTTTGCGCATGAGGCTGGAATGACTAACAACATCGAACGCAGATTTGGCGTCAAGGAATGCCACGTATGTTTGGGATTTGGTATCCTTTCTATCGGATATAAATTCCTCTAGTATCAGAGAACAATTCATGGGGGACGAGTTTTCGGTAAAGCCCCGTTGTAGATTGTTCTGTTGAGCTGCAATTATGGGTTTTATGCGCTGACGGAGTACGCTCTCAAGTATTTTTGTTATTGCTGGGGTGACTGTTATGCCACGATAGTTTCTAGCGTCTAGGTTCGTTCCTTTTTTCTTGAAGACTGGAGACACAAGACCTAGTTTCATACTGTCGGGTACTTTTCCTAATACTAGCATTTCGTTCAAAAGTACCACCAGGACGGATACTAATTCGGCTCCTCCATGAATGAAGTGTTCAGCGGATACGCCGAAGATGTCCAGGGATTTGCCCTTGTTTAAGGATTTGATAGCTTTCACCACTTCTGCTTCAGTTACATAATCAGCTGATTCAGTCATGGGCTTATCATGATGTACGATTTCGATGATCTCGGCCATTTCTTGGTCCACTTGATGCTTATATTTCATGTCAAACTGATCTTCTACAGCTGGGGTAGCTAACGCTTGAAAGTGCATACGCCAGCCGTCCAATATTTCACTTTCAGTACGGTATGTATTTTCACCTACATTCAGTTCAGTAACACAGTTTTTTAGTTTGCCTCTCTGTTTATTGATTAGCTTGTGAAAGAGAGCTGTATCCTGGGATCTGCAGTCTAAAATCTCCTGTTTTTGTCCATTGTATTGTCTCGCCTTCTCAACCCTGCACATGCGTCTTAGCTCCTTTGTACTAAGTGTCTTATTAATTACTAATATGTTGGTACTATCCTGCGATCTACCATTCAATTTCCATTGATAGAATGCTTCTTTCTTCTTTTTCAGAGCCGTCTGTATCTCAGGGGTCCACACTTCAAGTTTAGCCTTCCTATGCCTACGCGGTTTTCTGGGTGCCGCGGATGCAGCAGCTGTATTCAGTATTTCATTCAGTTTGACCACGTCGACATCAAGTCTTCCAACTGAAGTTGCGCCTAGACTAGTTTTGTTTGGAAGTGCACGATCTACTAGAGATTGGTATAGATCTTTATCGATCTTCTCCCATTTAAGCTTACATTGTGTGTCAAGTCGTTGCTGGCGCTTTATTGGCGCTTTTTCGAGCGCATGCCTCAGTTTGCAGCACACCGGGTAGTGGTCCGATACATTTCCGCCCACTGCATCCATTCTACATATGGGGGAGATCATGTCTGCCATATCGCTTCGATAGATGATATAATCGATAGTTGTGCTATCCGTGCCATTTGGATGAATAAATGTCGCTTCGGTGCTTTGAGTTTCCAAGCTGTTAGTATTCATAAAATTCAGAAGCTCCTGGGCTCGTCGCGAGTTGGCACGGGATACCAGATCTTCGTTCATATCTCCCCCAATCACCACTTGATGCGTGCTTGAGTATTTTTTCAGTATCTCGCATAACTGGTCCAGACAATCAACATAATCCTCAAAATTATCTGTTTGGCCCCTCGATGGCATATAGACCGCGATAATGAGTAGGGGTTTATGACATTTCAGTTCAATACACTGGATACGGTTCCCACCATCTGTCAGGGTAGTCACCAGGCTGTCAAGCTCCTTTTTCCACAGTATGGCCGTTCCACCGTAGCCACGAGGCATCTGCACAGGCAGTATTGGGTCACCGGTATCCACCGCCTTTCCTTTGCCGATGAGCTGAGAGTTCACTTCATTCAGCTTGTTTAATTTACAGTCAAATAACCAATGCTCTTGTATGAGGATTATATCAGCAGACTTTGCAAGTTCGTGTATAGCCAAACCAGCAGAATCAATATTTTTACAGTTATATGTTACAATAGAAAGATGTTCGGACTCAGTTTGCGGAGTGCTCGGTTTAGCAGGTGCTACCTTGGTGGGTTCCGAGGCCTCACCTGTGACAAAAAATGCTGGCTAGTATGGTTCTGATGATGGGGATTATAGTATAATGGTGTTCCTGCAGTATGATTTGCCAATAGTTGAGCGCGGTCCTGATAATGCGGCTGTCTAGTAGTATGAGTAGGTCCAGCATGATATGCGAGACGTCGAGGCTCCTTGGCCGTCCACGGTTGCTGGCGGGCAGGTCCCCAGGTCTGATTTCTGGCTGTATCAGGCTGCTGTTTTCCAGCGGTTAGTGTTGCATAGGTATGTGCTTGGCCCATTAGTTCTGTACTGGACCTCTGGTCAGTGTGCAGCGACTCTGCTATCGGTTCACGCTCTGTTCGCGGCAACCTAGGTTGAGGGTCAGTTGCCTCGACGAGTGCTGGTGGCCTTACTTCCTGATGCTGTAGGTTCGGCCGGGCATCATCTGCTACGGTCGCTTTGCTGCCGCTGTTTTGAGGTACATAGCTGCAGTAAGAGTCTGGTTGCACTGTAGGTTGGCTAGTACACGCTGCATCTGGCACTATCGGCTGAGTAGTGTGATTCACGTTACTGGATTTTGGGCTAGGCGCAGAGATACCCTGATTAGCATATGATGGGTTCGGTGTGACATTTGGGTTCACAGGGGTTTGTTGACTGTTAGAGAAGATGTCTAGGGTCTCCATGTGTCTGAGTTGCTGCGCTACTTTATTGATAACAAACTTAGTGACCATGCCATGAACGCTGTGTATCAAATCTTCAGTTCCGAGTTGGGTACTCTGTTGTTGGGTATTCTGTACTCTTGCATTGGGTAAGTTCACCTTTGGCTCACCTGATGAATTTGATGATGCGGATTCAAGTAAGTCAATACGTCTATTCAGTGTTCTTACAGTATGTTCTAATTCATTATTACGTGCTTCAGTTTTCCGTAAGTAATCTTCCAGCCTCCTATTTTCTTTTTCCCTATCAGCATATTCTGTGTCTTTAACCTTTAGTTCTGTTTCCCATTTTTTCAATTTAAGTTCAAGCTGCCTTAATTCCCTTTGCTTTATAGTATTTGTGATGGTTTGCGGGCCTTTACCCGTGCTCCTGGGTTGAACAGGTACTGATTGAGGGTTAAAGATTGTATCTGGTTCAACTTCATTTTGAAAAGAAAGTTGACTATCGGTGGCTGCGCAAGCTTCATTTTGAAGAGAGAGTTGACTATCCGTGGCTGCGCAAGCAGTACATATATCCATATTTATGCATTTTTGATGACATAAGGCATTACATTTACCGCACGCCGTTTCATTATCAGTGACAGTAAGGTTACATGCGCCACATGTGATTGTTCCACCCGTTTCTTCATTCATGATATGCGCGGTATGACAACCTGCAGAAGGAGGTGGCATAAATGGAATTTTTAAGACAGTGTTATTATTCGGGGCCTCTTCATGATCAGATGGCGATGATGTATATGGTGTCTTGAGTACAGTGTTACTATCTGCTCGGCATGCCTTACAATTATATATATAGTCGGTATTGCTAGTTAGCATCTGTATTTCATCCGGGGTCAGTTTATCACAGCGGTAATGAACCCAGTGGTTACCGATTTCGCATATGGCTGCTCTTGATACACAGTTCTTTTTACATTTTGCACATTTTATGTTTTCTGGTTCGGATGTGGATTTAGTTGGAGAGACTAAAGTCGCTGATTCTTTCGTGACAGTGTGAGCTTCTACACAGGAGCTTACAATGGTGGCACTATGCTGCCTGGAACTTGACGCTCTGGGTGATGGTATCGGAGTGCTCACCTGTGGGCTGTGATTGGAACCGTCACGAGGTCCCGGGCTCAGAATCTCGACAGAAGATGACTGTATACTTCTTTGGGAGTTGTTATTGCCATTCGTCTGCCTCACGTGCATAGTAGGAGACGAAGGTGTACTCGTGTTTGCCCGAGAGCTGTCACTACTCCCACTGCGTTGTCTTAGGTCTAAAATGCACTTCAGCTCTTGTGCTAGTGCAACATTCAGGTGTTGTAGATCATCAAATTCACCCTCCCTTATTGCCTTACACATGAGTTCATGTATCACCGGTAAGTGGTCTGATACAAACTTATCCAATGCCCTGCCATTAATCAGTATTGTGTTATTTGTAATGTAGAGGTTCAGGGTATAACCTATTAGCTGACCGTTCACTTCACATTCTCTAACTTTATATGTTTGCTGCACTACAGCTCTGCCCATCTTATCTTCGCTAATGTCGATGAGACAGCGGCCTTCGCTAGGCGGCAATTTCTTGAAAAAGGCACTGCACGCTGACCGGAAGAGTTCAAATCTAGCTGTGTCCATTACCCCGGTTATGCCACCTCCTGTTACCGCATACTCGGTTTTCGCATTGGAGCAGGATTTTAGTTTACCCCTGATAGCTTTGTCAATATTCAGCTTGTAGTTTCTTGTAGATGTAACCTGCCTGTTTGCCTTATTTCGTGTTTCAGGGCGTACAATCTCCATACTGGTTTATCCCGCACCGCAAAACAGAGCAATACAGCTTATCCAAACAATCTATTCCGATTAACACAGTCACACGTCCAGCTAAGCTTCAATACGAGATTTAAGTAACTAAGCAACATCCAAGTAATCTATTACTGATCGACACTTGATTTAACTTTGCCAACTGTGATCCACTAGTTTATGATAACCATGGCGGGACAATCCCCACTCAAAGTAAGTCTGTTCGACCACAGAAGGCAACTACATGTATAGAGCACACAGTGTCACTTAGATATTTTAGATATAACTTTCCCGTATGGCCAAATTTTGGATTTTCCGCATCCAGTACAGTGCCAACACGTTGGATGGATGCACACCGTCGTTTTTCAGGAGCTTGTAGTTGTGGAAGCTAGACTTCTTACATCTTTTAGACTTCGTTTTTCTGGTTTGTATCAGGTCGATTGAGAATTTCGGTGAGGATGTTCCAAATAATTCGTTAATTTCGATAATTCCTGTGTTAAGTTGCCTAATTGATTTTTCGACCACGCGGTCCGCTCTGTAGAACTGTGTGGGGTTTCGGTGTCCTCTAGACTTGTTCCAGAGGGATACACTGAAATATGGGACTTCAAATATAATAAATGATACTCGGACACCGTACTTGAGTTTTAGATGGCGTAACTCTCTATATCTATTTAGAGTTGCTTCAATAGCGCTTTTATTTGTGGATGGGTATATATATCTCCCCACCTTGTCAGTTATATCACATGTACCGGTCCACAGACAGATATCAACATATTCTTCTTCCTTAATTATCTTGTCGATATTCTTGTAGATCCACTTTGTAGCTTGAAGAGTCGTCAATCCCCCAACAGTGTACCACAAGATTGATTTTTCAATATCAGAATTGGCCGTCTCTTTTACGTATCGGACCTTACTATCACCCACCACCAATAATGACCTTATCTTTTCACCCTTACACCGTTTATTTTCGGTTTTGTTAATAAACTTTTCTAGCCTACCCAAACTCATTAGTAATAGTTAATTTATTGGGTTAAAGGTATATTAAATGCGTAAGATTGCTATCTCAAAATGACCACCACCGACACCTTAATGCGAGCTTATTTTATAATAAGAAGTACGTATCACATATCACAGACTGGTTGCTAAGCTATAAAATAGCTACTGAAAAAACTGTATTGGGCTTTATTTGTAATAAAAGCTAAAACTTTACTTATCTAGGACACATTTCAATATAATTTACAATCACCAATAACATCTATATTACCGGCACCAGGATTTTATGCATACAACTATAGTTTATCGGACGCACCTTCCTGTATTGGACTTTATTTGTAATAAGGGCTAAAACTTTACTTATCTGGGGCTCATTTCGCTATAATTTACAATCACCAATAACATCTATATTACCGGCACCAGGATTTTATGCATACAATTATAATATATCGGACGCACCTTCCAGCCCACCACAACCAGTAACATGTGTAAAATTAAGGAGCAGAAGTCTTTAAGATTATGGGAGATAAAATTTATAAAATTTTCCAAAATGGCCGTCCGACCATGCCGGCGGAATTTTACTGGCGAAATTTCTCGAAAGCTTTGTATAAAAAGTTGCGTCTAAAATCTATAAAACATATCACAGTTCAGTCCCCCGGTAGTTAGTATCACTTATTGCACTCAGTTCTTGAACAGTTACACCCTTTAAATAGATTAATTTCTCTTTTTTTCGTGGTTTTCTTCAGCACATCAATTTTACATCCACCACCAACCACCACCAGGAACAACATCATGAATTACCTGACTACTGAAAATT
>JBEVXV010000282.1:0-13530 GCA_040505915.1 Sedimenticola sp.
CTTTTACTGCCTTTTACCTTTTACCCCCAACGCAGGGGCAGGTCACTCGCTATACCCAGGTGATCAAGCACCCGCGCAACCATGAAGTCGACAAGCTCTTCTACAGACTGGGGGCGATTGTAGAAACCGGGGCTGGCGGGCATCACCACTACGCCGAGACGGGCGAGCGTCAGCATATTTTCCAGATGAATAGCGGAGAGGGGGGTCTCGCGCACCATCAAGATCAGCTTGCGCTGCTCTTTCAACATCACATCGGCAGCGCGTTCAATCAGATTATTGCTCGCCCCGGTGGCGATGGCAGAGAGGGTGCCGGTGGTGCAGGGACAAACCACCATCGCCTGGGGAGGGTTGGAGCCGCTGGCCACCGGAGCGGTCCACTGTTCACGGCCAAACACTCGCAGCTGCCCGGGGGCAGCGCCATAATACTCTGATAGCAGCGCCTCCATCTCACCTGGCTGGGATGGCAGCATCAGGTCGGTCTCCATTGGGATCACCACCTGGGCCGCTTTAGAGACCATCAGATAGACTGGGCGCTCAGCACGAAGCAGGCAGTCGAGCAGACGCAGACCGTAGGCGCTGCCGGAGGCGCCGGTGATGGCCAGTGAGATGGGAGTGTTCAAATCAGTCATGCTTTCTCTGTTGGTAGGTGCGACTTTAGTCGCGAAGGAATCTGGCGCACTTTCACTGCTTGGTGCCACCATCATAGCCCCAATATAGCCATACTGGGAGGATAAGTGTAGCTGTCAGGCTTTGCGGATACTTACCCAATAAAATGACATAATCGACCATACTGTATGAATAGACGCCCCTATTAGTGGCTGGGAGTAATTGCGATGAAACGGCTCTTTTTTCTCTGGTTTGTGATAGCCGCGCTGCTGGTCGGCTGTATGTCGGCTCAGGAGATACGTGATCAGCGTATCTTTGAGCAGCAGGCGATTTTTAACAATTTTCCTGACGATGTGCAGAGCGCCGTCCGGCAGGGTCATATCGATATCGGCTTCAACCGGGATATGGTGATGATTGCATGGGGCGCACCGGATCAGGTGCTGACTCGCAGGGTCAAGGATAAGAACACCACGATCTGGGTCTATACCCAAACCCTCTCCCACCCCAATATGGACAGGATGCGCGTACCGGTAAGCAGTGTCGATGCTCAGGGTGAAGTGCATATAAGTTACCGGAATGTCTGGGTCAACTGGAGTACTCATGAGGTAGTCGATGTTGCGCGGGTTGAGTTCACTCATGGGCGGGTGAGTGCCATTGAGCAGGTCAGTCGGTAGGAGACTGTCCGTCTGACGCCACCAGCGCGTCCAGTATACGCTGGTGAATATTCTCGAAACCGCCGTTACTCATCACCAGCAGTTGATCGCCAGAGGCGGCTTCACGGCGAATAAGATCGACAATCGCCTCCACCTCGTCAAACACTTGACCGCGTTCTCCGAGAGGGGCGAAAACACGCTGGGCATCCCAACCCAGTGATGGAGGTGAGTAGACTAATACCCGGTCGGCACCCTCCAGTGCATCCGGCAGTTGGGCCGCATGGACACCCATACGCATGGTGTTGGAGCGTGGCTCCAGCACGGCAAATATACGCCGATCACCCACTTGGGCACGCAAGCCGTCAAGGGTGGTACGAATCGCCGTCGGGTGGTGGGCAAAATCGTCATAGAGACGAATACCGCGTACCTCACCACGCAGCTCCATACGCCGTTTTACATTTTTGAAACGCCCCAGCGCCTCCACGGCTATCCCGGTGGGAACACCGGCGTGGCGGGCGGCGGCAATAGCTGCCAGGGCGTTGTTGATGCTGTGATCACCGGTCAGTTCCCACGCCACTTCATCCAGAGACTCTTCTCCGCAGAGTGGCTGAAAACGGCTGCCATCCGCTGTCAACCGACGTGCGCGCCAGAGCCCATCCCCATCGGCACCAAAACGCTCGATCTGACTCCAGCACCCCATCGCCAGTACCTCATCCATCGCCGGATCGGTAGTGGGGGTAATGATCAGACCGGTGCCGGGCACCGTCCGTACCAGATGGTGAAACTGCCGCTGGATCATCGCCAGATCATCGAAAATATCGGCGTGATCAAACTCCAGGTTATTCATGATCAATGTACGGGGATGGTAGTGAACAAACTTGGAGCGTTTATCGAAGAAGGCAGTGTCGTACTCATCCGCCTCCACTACAAAGAAGGGGGCATTGCCTAGTCGTGCGGAGAGGCCAAAGTTGCACGGCACACCACCTATAAGAAAACCGGGGTTGAGACCGGCATCTTCCAGAATCCAGGCGAGGAGACTGGCGGTACTGGTCTTGCCGTGGGTACCGGCCACTGCCAGCACCCAGCGACCCTGCAACACATGTTCGGCTAACCACTGCGGGCCGGAGGTGTAGGCGAGACCGGCATCCAGCATATACTCCACCGCCGGGTTGCCCCGTGACATGGCATTGCCCACCACCACCCTGTCCGGCGCCGGTTTTAGGTGGGCGGGGTCATAGCCCTCCATCAGCTCGATACCCGCCGCTTCGAGTTGACTGCTCATGGGCGGGTAAACATTGGCATCGGAGCCGCTCACTTCATGCCCCATTGCCCGTGCAAGCAGGGCAATGCCACCCATAAAGGTGCCGCAAATGCCGAGTATATGAATATGCATGTTTAGGGAGTACCTACCTGGAAGAGACTGCTTACGACTGCGTTGACCAGCAGAAAGTAACCGATGGAGATCAGCAGGCCATGCCCAAAACGAACCTCAAAGGTGTGACGCAGGATATGAGCGACAATCAGCATCCCCCACAACATCAGCATCAGGTAGAGCAATGCTCCCAGGCCAACGGTGGCGGAGGCGTCGGGATCGCTGCTCACCAGCAGCTGTAGAGGCATGGAGAGCAGATTAATAATTGTACCGCTGGCAAACAGGGCTGTCGCGGCCTGAACAAGTCGCTCAGACTTTCCAAGAAAGCGAAGGGCAAAGTGGAGCAGCATATAGACCATCATCAGATCGATAAGCTGGGCCAAGAATGCCGGAACCACTCCGCCAAAGGTGTCGGAGATCACCAGAGTGCCGGTGGTCAGCCCAAAAAACACACTGACAGCAAGCAAAAAGGTAGATGTGGGGATATCCTGGGGTGCCGACCGTAGCAGGCAGATATCGATAAACAGGTTGATCAGTTTTTTCACGGCGTATTTCAATCTATTGAGGATTAACCGATCATACCCTGTGCATCCGGACAGAAAAACCACCAGAGCCAATCAATGTTATCCTAGCCACTTTTGCCATCGGACATCTCCATGCAGGAACTTCATATTGACACAGCCGAAGGGCTCAAGAAGCTCTGTGACACACTGAGCAGTAGCCCCTGGCTGGCACTGGACACCGAGTTTGTCCGTGAAAAGACCTACTACCCCCTGTTCAGCCTGCTACAGATCAGCAACGGTGAAGTCGCGGCCAGTGTTGATCCCCTGGCACTGGATGACCTCACCCCGCTGCTGGATGTTCTCTACGACACCCGCATCACCAAAGTGTTTCATGCCGGACGGCAGGATCTGGAGATCTTCCACAACCTCTGGGGCAAGCTACCGACGCCGTTATTTGATACCCAGTTGGCGGCTACCCTGCTGGGGCTGGGTGATCAAGTGGGTTACGGCAACCTGGTTAAGGAGGTACTGGGTGTTGAGCTGGAGAAGGGACATGCACGTACTGATTGGTCGCTTCGGCCACTGCAACCGGCACAGCTGCGCTACGCCCTGGATGATGTAATCTACCTCTGCGACCTCTACCTGCAGCTGAAGGAGCGACTGGAGCAGCAAGGTCGTGACGGCTGGCTGAAAGCGGACTTTGACTACTTGGCCAATCCAACCACCTACGTCATCCAACCCGAAGACGCCTGGCAAAAGGTGAAAGGGCGACAGAACCTCAAGGGGGTACAGATGGCGATTCTGCAGACCCTCGCTGGCTGGAGGGAGAGTGAGGCCCAGCGCGCAGATAAACCTAAACGCTGGATTCTGAAAGATGAGGTGCTGGCCGATCTAGCGCGTCGTCAGCCCAAAGATGAGAGTCAGATGGGGCGCATTCGCGGTCTGGAGCCCGGCACCATAAAGCGGCGCGGAGAGACGCTGCTAAAACTGATTGGTGAGGGACAGCAGATAGCAAAAGAGCAGTGGCCCCAGGAGAATAAACGGCCACCACGCCTCACTCCCAACCAGGATGCGATGACCGACCTGCTGACCTGCTGCCTGCGTCTGCTGGCTGTCGAAAACAGCATCACACACACCGCACTGGGCAACCGTAAAGAGCTGGAGCGGCTGGTGGCTGGCGACCGGGATGCAGATATTCTTCACGGCTGGCGCGGCTCACTGGTGGGCGACAAGCTTTTGCAGATACTGTCGGGGGAGCTACAGCCGGTCATTCGGGACGGGGTGTTAATTCTGCAAACCCCAGAGTAAACCGTAATGCTGGATTGTAGCCGCGCTTTCTCGAAGCGTGATGGGTATCTCGGCACAGGTCGGGATCGATTGCCCACATGGATGAGGGTAAGGAGCGTGAGCTGGGAGCGGAAGCGTTACGACGAAAATTCGAGCATTTACCGACAATGTCACCGCAATCGACTCCGACCCCGAGCACCTAATGAATAGTTACACCGAAAGAAGGTCAGAGCAACATAGATGGCAGACTGGCAAATAATAGCCGAACATATCAGCGGCATCACCGGAGACGATTTCAAACCCAAGGCACCTACCCGCCTGGGTGGCGGCTGCATCAACAGCAGCGTTCAGTTAAGTAATGGAGAAAAGCACTATTTTATCAAATGCAATAGTGCTCAGATGCACGAGATGTTTGAGGTCGAGCGGGCAGGATTGGAGGCACTGCGGGCAACCAACACCCTCCGCACTCCTAAACCCCTGTGCAATGGCATTGCCGGAGAAGAGGCCTACCTGGTACTTGAGTACATTCCACTCTCTGGCAGCGGCAACAGCGAGGCTGCGGGTCGACTACTGGCGACAATGCACCGCCACACCCAGAAACAGTTTGGATGGGAGCGAGACAACATCATCGGTGCCACCCGACAGCCAAACAGGTTGAACGATGATTGGGGAGATTTCTGGCACAGCGAACGCCTCGGTTTCCAACTGGCGCTGGCGGCAAAAAATGGCTATCGGGGTGAATTACAGCGCCGTGGAGAGCTACTACTGGAGAAGTTTCAGGCGCTGATTAACCACCAGCCAGCCGCATCACTGATTCATGGTGATCTGTGGGGCGGTAACCTCGCCTATGACCGTGATAGACAACCCGTAATCTTCGACCCCGCCGTCTACTATGCCGACCGTGAAGCAGAGCTGGCAATGACCGAGCTGTTTGGTGGTTTCGACAGTCGTTTCTATGACGCCTACAACGAAGTCTGGCCTCTTGATCCCGGTTACCGTCAACGCAAAACACTCTACAACCTCTATCACATCATCAACCACCTCAACCTCTTTGGTGAAGGTTATAGAAGTCAGGCACTGAGGATGATTAATCGGCTGCTGGCGGAGTTAAGGGGATAAATCTATAGATGAATAACCGGGGTCACAGAGAAAAGCTTACCTAGTAACTCAAGTTTCGGAGTCCAAATAACGTAAAAGGCTTGGATAGACCGTCCCTTCTCCCTACGAGGGAGAAGGTTAGGATGAGGGTGTATTAAATCAATAGGTTACCTATTGCCCCCTCTCCCCGGTGGTGAGAGGGGGCTAATGAACTCCGAAACTTGAGCTAGTAAGTAACTATTCAGGTAGTTCTATTCTTGGACTTTTTTCACTAGGGGGCGGGCATATTTTATGCCGCACCTCCCTGTAGGAGCGGCGACCTCGCCGCGATGGCCATCGCACAATCCCGGCAAAACCCCATCGCCCCGAGGGCAGGGTTTCTACATTAGAAACAGGCCAAAGGCGCTTTTCTCGGTGCTCTGTGAACGCTATGATTTCTGGCTTTTTAGCAGAAATCCGATCTAAGCATCAATGCTGCAGGATCTGGCTCAGGAACAGTTTGGTGCGATCGTTCTGTGGATCGTTGAAGAAGGCGTGAGGTTCATTCTCCTCAATAATCTCTCCCTCATCCATAAAGATCACCCGGTTGGCTACGGTCTTGGCAAAGCCCATCTCATGAGTGACACAGAGCATGGTCATGCCGCTCTCCGCCAATTCGATCATGGTGTCGAGCACTTCTTTGATCATCTCTGGATCGAGGGCCGAGGTTGGCTCATCGAATAGCATGATGTTGGGATTCATGCAGAGGCTGCGGGCAATCGCCACCCGCTGCTGCTGCCCTCCTGAGAGCTGGCCCGGATATTTCTTTGCCTGCTCTGGAATCTTTACCTTCTCCAGATACATCATGGCATTCTCTTCCGCCTCCTTACGCGGCATCTTGCGCACCCAGATCGGTGCCAGACTCAAATTCTCCAATACCGTCAGGTGGGGGAAAAGGTTGAAGTGCTGAAATACCATACCGACCTCTTTACGCACCTGATCGATATGTTTTATGTCGTCTGTCAGCTCAGTGCCATCAACAATGATCCGACCACGCTGATGCTCCTCCAGACGATTGATGCAGCGGATCATAGTGGACTTACCAGAACCCGAAGGCCCACAGATGACGATGCGCTCACCTCTATGGACGGTCAGATTGATATTTTTCAGCACATGGAACTGGCCGTACCATTTGTGCATATCATTTATCTCGATCACCACATCATCCGATATGGCCATGCTGTTGCCTGCGCTAGCGGTTTCAGACATCTTTTGCCTCCAACTAAAAACTCTTTTTATGTGGTCCTACCCAATGACCCTTTAATCCGGAGCGAACTGGTTCGCAATGAACAGACCCCGGCACAGATCGCGAACACATTCGCGACTAACGCTGTTTTTTCTTATCGCTATCGGATTCAGATTTACAGTCTATAGCCCTATTTTTTTTCATCAGACATGTCCGGTGTGCAGTTTACGTTCCAGGGCTTGGCTATAGCGTGACATGCCGAAGCAGAAGATCCAGAACATCAGGGCGGCAAAGACATAGCCCTCAATTGAGAAGCCGAGCCACTTCGGGTCGCTAAAGGCCGACTGAATCATCGCCAGCAGATCGAACAGCCCGATAATCAGCACCAGGGTCGTATCCTTAAACAGGGCGATAAAGGTATTGACGATACCGGGGATCACCAACTTCAATGCCTGGGGCAGAATAATCAAGCCCATACACTTCCAGTAACTCAGGCCCAGAGCCTCAGCAGCCTCATATTGACCTTTTGGAATGGCCGCCAATCCACCTCGCACCACCTCAGCCATATAGGCAGACTGAAACAGCACAATACCGATCATGGCCCGCAACAGCTTATCGAAATGACTCCCTTCTGGAAGAAACAGGGGCAACATCACCGACGCCATAAACAGCACCGTAATCAACGGTACCCCACGCCAAAACTCGATAAAGACGACGCTGACCGACTTGACAATCGGCATCTTGGAGCGGCGACCAAGAGCGAGCACTATACCTATGGGCAGTGAGGCGACAATACCCACTCCCGACAGGATCAGGGTCAAGGTCAGACCACCCCATTTACTGGTCTCCACCGGCTCAAGACCGAAGCTACCCCCGCAGAAAAGTTGGTAAGCGATAACCGGATAGATAAACAGAATAGCCGCCGCCAGCATCCCTTTATGGTGGAAACGTTGAATAAATAGCGGGATCGCCAACAGTACCAGCAGGCCGAATGCGAGATTAATACGCCAGTACTCTTCGGATGGATAGAAGCCGTACATAAACTGGTCAAAGCGCACACTGACAAATACCCAGCAGGCACCACCGCTGGTGCAGGCCTCACGCGAATCACCGATCCAGTCGGCCTTGATAAAGGCCCACTCGATCAGGGGCGGCATTGTCAGATAGAGCAGATAAGTTGCCAGTAGAGTAAAAACGCTGTTCAGCCAAGTGGAGAAGAGGTTGCTTCTGAGCCAACCAATTACACCCACATTGGCAGTAGGCGGCGGCAAGTCGGGATGTGGTATATGTGTACTCATAATCTACCGCTCCACCAGCTGCTTACGCTTGTTATACCAGTTCATAAACGTCGATATGCTCAGACTGATGGTCAGGTAGACCCCCATGGTCATGGCAATCACCTCCACCGCCTGCCCGGTCTGATTCAGGGTAGTGCCTGCAAACACCGCCACCAGGTCCGGGTAGCCGATTGCCGTCGCCAGAGATGAGTTCTTGGTCAGGTTGAGATACTGACTGGTGAGCTGGGGAATAATCACCCTTAGCGCCTGGGGAATAATGACCATGCGCAGGGTGACACTGGGGCGCAAGCCCAGTGCGTAGGCGGCTTCTGTCTGACCATGGCTCACCGCCAGGATACCACAGCGTACCGCCTCGGCAATAAAAGCGCCGGTGTAGATACTCAGCGCTATCAGCAGTGCCGCCAGCTCAGGAATAATCACCATACCACCCTTGAAATTAAAACCCTTGAGGGCGGGCAGTTCCCAGGAGAGCGGCATTCCCATCACAAAGTAAGCGAGCAGAGGCAGGCCTATCAGCAGCCCCAGTGAGGCATAAACGGTATGGAACTGCTGGCCACTCGCCTCTTGCCGACGGCGAGCCCAGCGCACCATAAAGACGATAGCCACAACAGCTACCGCCAACGCCACAGAGACCAGCCAGAAACCCTGTTCAAAAACGGGGGCAGGGAGATAAAAACCGCGGTTATTGAGAAAAAAGGATTCGCCGATACCCAAGCTCTGCCTTGGTCTGGGCAGCGGCTGCAGTACCGCGAAATACCAGAACATGATCTGCAGCAGCAGTGGAATATTACGAAATATCTCTACATAGACCGTTGCGATCCGGGCAATCAGCCAGTTGTTGGAGAGCCGCGCCACGCCCATAAAAAAACCGATTATAGTGGCCAGAATAATACCCAGGCCAGAGACAAGAAGCGTATTAATCAAGCCGACAAAAAAGGTGCGGCCGTAGGTATAGGTCTCATCAAATGGAATCAGGGATTGGAGGATACCAAACCCTGCCTCCTGAGAGAGAAAATCGAAACCGGTACTGATGCCCCGCTGCTCAAGATTGTGCAGAGTATTGGTAAAGAGGGTGTAACCGACCAGGCAAAGGGCCAGTGTGAGAAGAACCTGAAAAAGGACAGAGCGAAAGACCGGCCGTCGCCAGAGTGCCGCCTTTGCAGGTGTGGTGTTCAACTGCTGTTCAACCGCCATGGAGTGTGACCTTCAGGTCGGAGGGTAAGAACAAACCACAGGAGAGAATTGACTCTACCTGTGGTTCTCTTTACGCGGCTAGGCCGCATCCATTAGCGGATCGGTGGTGCGTACTGAAGGCCGCCTTTATTCCAGAGGGCATTCTGACCACGGGCTATTTTAAGCGGGCTGTCCATACCCACATTGCGCTCAAAGGCTTCGGAGTAGTTGCCTACACCCTTAATAATGCTTGCAGACCAGCCATCAGGCAGACCCAGACCCTTACCCTTGATCCCTTCCAGACCGAGCAGGCGGCGGATATTGGGATCGGTGCTCTCAGCCATCTTATCGATATTGGTAGAGCTAATGCCCAGCTCTTCAGCATTAAGCATGGCATTCAAGGACCAGCGAACAACGTTGAACCACTCATCATCTCCCTGTGCGACCACAGGACCCAGCGGCTCTTTGGAGATCACCTCAGGTAGCACTATGGCACCGCCTGGGTCTTTTAGCTGAATACGCAAGGCATAGAGCTGAGACTGGTCAGAGGTCAGTGCATCACAGCGACCCGCCTCGAATGCCTTTACGGTTTCATCAGACTTGTCAAAAGTGATGGGGGTGTAGGTCATCTTGTTAGCACGGAAGTAATCGGCCAGATTTAGCTCGGTAGTGGTACCTGCCTGAATACAGAATGAGGCACCGTCCAGCTCCATTGAGCTCTTCACGCCGAGGTCTTTGCTAACCAGAAAACCCTGTCCATCGTAGTAGTTCACACCCGCAAAGTTCAGCCCCAGGGAGCTGTCACGAGTCAGTGTCCAGGTGGTGTTTCGGGAGAGCATATCGATTTCGCCGGACTGAAGGGCGGTAAAGCGCTCCTTGGCAGTCAGCGGGCTGTATTTAACCTTACCCGCATCACCAAATACGGCAGCGGCTACCGCACGGCACATATCGACATCGAGCCCGGTCCAGTTACCCTTGTCATCCGCACTGGAGAAACCTGCAAGACCGGTACTTACGCCACACTGAACAAAACCCTTTTTATTGACTGAATCAAGGGTGGCACCCGCATGTGTAGTTGCGGAAAAAAGGGTGGCCAATGCTACAGCCGTTGTGATTCCAAAAATTTTTTTCATAGTCTCCATCATCCTCTCTTGTGTGTTTGCAATTGTGTAAGGCCGTCGAAACAGTCACCACTTCAAGTAAAGGTGAAAGCAGTAATACTGGCGCGCCCATAACAAACTTTGGTATTTACATGTTCTATGATCCAGCTACAACCCTATGCTCTGCGGCATCCCACTGCTATCACTACCCTGGGAATTTCAGGTTGCATGAGTCTCGACTCTACCCCCCCAACAAGGTGCCTTGCAAGTTCTTTGGCATTTCTGCAACCCTGAAGCATAAGCCCATTTTCACCTACACGAGCAGAGGAAAAGGGGTACGACAGTGCTCAGGGGTCAATTGCCCCCCCCGTCAATCCCTGTTTAAAAACAGCATCTTCGATGTCTATCGAGCAAGTTGGAACGGTTTTGTTGTCCGGTGGCACAGGGAAGATTACCCGCCTTTCGGCAGAAGTCGGTATTGATCACAAAAGTGAATAGCCCTATTCGAACATCAGCTGAAAAGGCCTGATTAGAAGGCTTTTGATCCGCTTCAGTAGCACCGGGTAGACGGTATCCAGCAGTTCGGTCGCGAATCCAGCGGTAGCCTCCCACTCTTTGAGGAGATGGTTATCTCCATGACTGAGGCACCATCCAGCAATTGACGAACCTGTTCGAGTGTTTCAATGTGAGAATCGTTGATGATGGTTTTCATCCCTCCATCAGGGATAGAACCGGGTCATTTCAGTCTTATTTGATGTTAGAAACACGCCTTCCCTTCAGGCTCATTTCATATTGGAAGAGGCTAAGGGTTGACAACTCCGCCCCAAGCCATCAGAATATCGCGCTCTTCGAGGTACATATAATTTTTTTGGGAGATACACCTTGGCCAACTCAGCACAAGCTCGCAAGCGCGCTCGTCAGGCAGAAACGCACCGCCAGCACAACGCATCTTGCCGCAGCAATATGCGCACCCACATGAAAAAGGTGGCTAATGCGATCGCCACAGGCACCAAGGAAGACGCTTCCGAAGCCTATAAACAGGCGGCTCCGGTAATCGACCGCATGGCAAATCAGGGCTTGATCCACAAGAACAAAGCCGCCCGCCACAAGAGCCGTCTAAACGCGCATATCAAGGCACTGTAGTACCCACCGCCTATGCGTACAAAAATCGGCCACAAGCTGGTTTTTTTATGCCTGGAATTTGACCGCACTAGATTAAACATTACTCCACGACCATACTATCTCCAAAGATATTACGCAGAGGTAGCGGGCTTGAGTAATGAGCGGCGGGGAAACAGCAAAAGATAACGGCGGCAGAACGGGTAATCGCCGAGGCAAGATCTGGGCATTGGCCCTCCTGACGCTGGCGGCACTCACCCTTGTAAAGCTAATCGTTCTCCCCTATGGCATCAGTTACGGTGCCAAACGCTGGATCCTGGCTAATGGAGGTGATGAATTCTCCGTCAGAAACGTCGATTTCAACCCGTTTACCGCCACCCTTGCCCTCAGCGATCTAAAAATAGGCAGAGCAGGCACAACCCCACTGCAGATACCCTACCTGAAACTGCACATGGCGTGGCGCCCCCTACTGGATAGCCGCATCGTCATTAAAGGCCTGTCCATCAAAGGCATTCAGATTGATATCAATCAGGGCCACCCCGACAACCCGCCTCTGATCGGAGGGGTTCTTCTGCCCGTGGCGGGTAACGCCTCCGCAACGGAAGAGTCCCTCTGGACGCTACAACTGGAGCGCCTCACCCTGGTGGAGTCCACTCTACGCTATCGACAGCAACAGCTCAGTAGCGAACTGATTATCGATAAACTCTCACTCACCGATGTGCGTGGACTCCAGCCAGAGTCTCCGGCTAACCTCAACTTCCAGGGCCGGATTGATGGCGCAAATCTCGACATTACTGGACAACTGACCCCGTTAGCCAGCCGCCCGGGGTTTAGCGGCAAGATCAAACTAGACGCCCTTGCACTCGACCACTACAGTAACTTATTGAAGCCCGCCATTACCCATCTCAGTGGCCAGCTGACGCTACAAGGTATGCTCAGTATCCACCAGGAAACAGACGGCGCCATCAAAGTCTCGCAGAAAGGGAGCATCACCCTTGGCAACCTCAAACTGACTACACCGCGGCTGACTCTGGATAACGACAGACTCTCCTGGGATGGTAACTTCGACAGCCAAATAATGCCCCATAAGGGAGAGACCGAGTTACTAGCCCAAGGCACCCTAAAGAGTGGCTCCCTCAACTTCAGTGAACTGGAGGGGGAGGCCAGAATCGCCAATGAGCGCATCAACTGGCAGGGAAAGCTCAAGCTCTCTCTCGATCAAGACGGCACCGACCTAACCACCACTGGCGCACTCGAAGTCCATCAACTCGCGGCTGACTTTGCCCAGACGAAGATCAGCGTGGAACAGTTAAGCCTCACCAACCGCACAATGGAGCTGCAGCAGCAGAGAGGGAGGCGCATGGTATCCCACCAGGGCAAACTGACCCTGGCAGCAGTCACACTAAGTACCCCTCAACTCACGGTGGAGGGCCAAAGACTAGCCTGGGGCGGCGACCTGCAACTCGACAATGAGACCACCAATGAACTCAACCTGAGCGCGAAAGGCACCCTCAGCAGCAGCGAGTTGAAAACGGCTCTCCTCTCAAATGATACCCGAGTGGGCAGTGGCACTCTCGATTGGAAGGGTGCAATAGAGGCGCATAGCAGCCTGAATACTGGCGAGAGTGAGGTGAAGCAGCAAGGTGATATTGACCTCTCTGACATCACCCTGAATAGCCCGGAAATTGAGCTGTCCGAGCAGCGCCTCAGGTGGTCGGGAAGGACGGATATCAGCAGCAGTGAGAAGAGCCAACACTTCTTCGCCTCAGGAGCACTAGGGAGTGAACGGCTGAGCGCCAACCTCACAGAAAAGGCGCTGGCACTAGAGTACACCGTGCTTAACTGGGAGGGTGAACTGGCAGGAGGAAGCGGCGAAGGAGCGGAGCCGTTTACGCTCTCAGGCAGCCTATCGCTCGACCGGGCGCAGGTGACAAAACCGAAAGATAGCGACACCCTCCTCTCCCTGGAGAATCTCAAGGTAAGTGAGATTAAAGGCAACCTTCTTGAACGGATCACCGCAACACATTAGGCCACACGCAGAGCTGCTGACCTATACGGTAGGGGTCGGAGTCGATTGCCTACATGGATGTGGGTAA
>JBEVXV010000282.1:13630-27467 GCA_040505915.1 Sedimenticola sp.
ATTGCCTACATGGATGTGGGTAATAGACACCGACCCCAAGCACCTACTGAATAGTTACAGGAGAATTAACTTGCACCACACCAAAATAGCTCTTTTGCTACTGCTTACCCTGTTCTCTATGACCGCAACGGCTATTGAAGCATTTGACCACCAGCACCGCCTGTGGAGTGGGCTGCTAGAGCGGCATGTCACCTGGATAGGGAGCGGCCACGCCTCTCAAGTGGACTACAGCGCACTAAAAAAAGAGCAAGCTACACTCACCCGCTACCTGACAGCACTCTCGGCCGTCGAGCGGCAGAGATACGACAGATGGAGCAGGGAGCAGCAGCTGACTTTTCTGATAAATGCCTATAACGCCTACACCGTTGAACTGATCCTCAGCCGTTATCCAGACCTCCGTTCAATCAAAGACCTTGGCTCACTATTTAGCTCGCCGTGGAAAAAGCGCTTCTTCTCACTACTGGGAGAGAGGCGCAGCCTCGACGATATTGAGCACCGCATGATACGCGCCCCAGGCATCTTCGATGAGCCGCGTATCCATGTGGCGGTAGTCTGCGCCTCCATCGGCTGTCCGGCGCTACCCAGTGAAGCCTTCATACCCCAGCGGCTGGATGACCAGTTGGAGAAGAGCCTGATCAGCTTTCTCTCCGACAGCTCCCGCAACCGCTACAACACCCAACAAGACCGACTGGAGGTCTCAAAGATCTTCGACTGGTATGAAGAGGATTTCAGCCAAGGCCACCTGGGTCTCACCTCTCTAAAAACCCTCTTCTCCCGTTATGCTGCACTGCTGACAGATGACCCGGTAGCCCAGCGCCGGATAGCCAACGGTGAAGTAGATATCACCCACCTCAACTACGACTGGCGGCTGAACGACCGACAATCGGCTGAATAGCCCTCAACACGCTCACCAAAAACGGGGATGCTGTGCAATAATGCACCTCAGCTTCGGAGTTCTAATGACAGGGTAAACTTAGGCGTACTGAACCATTTTTATTGGGCAAGCATCATAAAAGCGCCAGTTCCCTCCCCCTACGGGGGCGCCGAAAAAGCCAATATGTAGACGTAACTATTCAGCTAGGAGCCTGCCCGAGAATAGGCACCGTAGCGAGGGAAGTCCATTTTGAGTCATTTTTTCCGGTCATTTGAGGCAAATAGTTACTCTTATTCAACGAAAATGAGCGAAAAAAAGGGCCTAAATGGGCTTTCCGCAGTAGGTGTCCTATTCTCGGACAGGCTTCTAGGAGCTTGGTTTATACAGCGCCCTTGGTGGCGGGTGGCGAGAAGGAGCTAAGCGCCCTACCTCACTGACCCAGAAACATTAATTAGGTACCGGTTTGCACAGAATATCACGTCAACTTGCCCTCTCTCTGCTGCTTGTCAGCAGTAACACCTGGGCAGATGAGATCCGGGTAGCGGTGGCTTCCAACTTCATCGGGGCCATTGATGCATTGGCACGCCAGTTCGAAAGTGATACAGACCACAAGGTGACACGGATGATCGGCTCCAGTGGCAAGCACTATGCGCAGATCCACAACGGCGCCCCCTACGACCTCTTCTTCTCTGCTGACAGCCGCCGCCCCCGCCTGCTTGAAGAGGTGGGAGAGGCGGTAAGCGGCAGCCGCTTTACCTACGCAACGGGCAGACTGGCACTATGGAGTCCAGATAACGATACCGTCGACGAAGGTGGAGCGGTGCTTGAGCGGGGTGATTTCCGCTATCTGGCTATCGCCAACCCGAAACTGGCACCCTATGGCAAAGCGGCACAGGAGTTTCTGGAGACACGCAAGTTGTGGAAAAAACTCAGGAGAAGAGTGGTGAGAGGTGAGAATATCGGCCAAGCCTTCCAGTTTGTCCGATCGGGCAACGCCGGCCTTGGCTTGGTCGCCTATTCGCAGATAAAACGGCCGGGAGAGCCTATCAAGGGCTCTTGGTGGGAGGTGCCCCAGAGGCTCTACACGCCTATCGCTCAGCAGGCCGTACTGATACGGGAGTCGGCGGCAGCCAGAAGCTTCCTCACCTACGTCAAAAGTGACCAGGGAAAGGCACTCATACGCAACCACGGCTACGGTACGCCCTAAGGAACCCGCTCCACCATGCTAAACGAGACAGATCTCACGGCTCTCTGGGTTACCCTCAAGCTTGCAGGCATCACCACACTGATTCTGCTGCTACTGGGCACCCCTCTGGCTTGGTGGCTCAGCCGTACCCGCTTCCGTTTCAAGGCCGTCATTGAGGCGATAGTCGCGCTTCCTCTGGTACTACCACCAACGGTGCTTGGCTTCTATCTACTGGTCACCCTCGGCCCTCACGGCCCCATCGGCGGCCTGCTTGAGACCCTCGGAGGTCACTCACTGGCATTTACCTTCGGCGGACTGGTGGTGGGCTCGGTCTTCTACTCCCTGCCTTTTGTGGTGCAGCCACTTCAGACCGCCTTCTCGGCTATCAATGAGCGCACTCTGGAGGCGGCGAGCACCCTCAGATCAACTCCCCTGGATCGCTTCTTTACCCTGGTGCTACCCCTCTCGCGGCAGGGGCTGATCACCGCCTCCACCCTGGGATTTGCCCATACTCTGGGGGAGTTTGGCGTGGTGTTGATGGTCGGTGGCAACATCCCCGGTGAGACCCAGGTGCTCTCTATCGCCATCTACGACCATGTAGAGGCACTGGAGTATGGGCAGGCCCACTGGCTCTCTGGTGCTTTGCTACTCTTCTCTTTCTTCCTGCTCTTCTTCATCTACCGCATAGACCGCAATCGCAACCTCCAGGGAGGCGATCTTCGATGAGCGGTGATATACGCTTTGATTTTCAGCTGCCCCTGGGGGATTTTGACCTCAACGCCGAGGCGACCTTTCCCGGCGAGGGTGTCACCGCCCTGTTTGGCCGCTCAGGCTCAGGCAAGACCAGTCTGCTACGCTGTATCGCAGGCCTTGAGAGTGGCGCCAGCGGTCGCCTGGAGGTTAATAGTACAAAATGGCAGGAGAGCCAGCGGGGTCTATTTATCCCCCCCGAAAAACGTGGCATCGGTTACGTTTTCCAGGAGGGGGTGCTATTTCCACATCTACGGGTCAAAGCCAACCTACTCTACGGTTACAAACGCACCCGCAGCGAGGAGCGCACCGAGGATTTCAACCGCGTGGTCGAGCTGCTGGGGCTAAACCGCCTGCTTGAGCGGCTGCCTGCCCAACTGTCTGGGGGAGAGAAGCAGCGGGTCGCGATCGGCCGCGCTCTACTCAACAATCCACGTCTACTGCTGATGGATGAACCCCTGGCCGCGCTCGACCGGGATCATAAGAAGGAGATCCTTCCCTACCTGGAATCTCTCCACCGGGAGAGCCGGATACCGATCATCTATGTCACTCATGACCTGGATGAGCTGGTACGCATAGCCGACCACCTGGTACTGATGGAACGCGGCAAGATTATCGCCCAGGGGCCCCTCGATGAAATCCTGGCGCGCATGGATCTGCCGATTGCCAGAGACGCCGATGCCGGTGCCGTGATCGATACTCGCCTCCTGGCCCACGACCAGGAGTATCACCTCTCCCGCCTCGGTTTTGTCGGCGGCGAGATCACCGTCAGCTGGATCGACCTGCCGGTGGGTAGCGAAATACGCATCCGCATCCACGCCAAAGATGTGAGCTTGACCCTCGATCCACCCGGCCCCACCAGCATCCTCAACATCCTCCCCGGCACCATCGAGGCGATGGAGATCCACGGACGGGGTCGTATGCTGGTGAGACTGGATATCGGTGGTGCGAAACTGTTGGCGAGAATCACCCGCAAGTCCCGCGAGGTGTTGGGGCTGGAAGTTGGCACCGAGGTCTACGCTCAGGTAAAGAGTGTTGCGCTCTATACCTGATGATGAATATTGCGCGATTGTGCGCCGCTCCTACAGCCCGACGAGCTGAAAGCAGACCATCAGACCAACACCAGGTTATCCCGGTGGATCAGCTCATCTTCATCGACATAACCGAGGATCTGTTTGATCTCAGCCGATGGGTGACCCTTGATCCGGTCCGCCTCTGCCGAACTGTAGTTGACCAAACCACGAGCGACTTCACCGTTATCGGGACCGACACAGGAGACCACCTCACCACGGGAGAAGTGCCCCATCACCTGCGTCACACCCACCGCCAGTAGACTGCGTCCTGACTCACGCAGCACCTTGGTGGCACCGGCATCAAGAATCAGGCGACCGCTCACTTGGAGGTGCCCCGCCAGCCAATGCTTGCGAGCTGCCTCTGTACTCTGAACAGGCATCAATAGCGTACCCAACTGCTCACCGGCAGCAATCCGACCGAGCACGTCATCCCCCACACCGGAGGCGATAATCGTAGCGCTACCAGAGCGGGCCGCCAGGCGTGCTGCCCGCACCTTGGTGGTCATGCCGCCACGACCAAGACCACTACCACTGCCACCGGCAAACTGATCGAGCGCGGGGTCATCGACCCGGCTTTCACTTATCAAACGCGCATCCTTATTGAAACGCGGATCACTGTCAAAGAGGCCAGACTGGTCGGTGAGCAGCACCAGCAGATCGGCACGAATCAGGTTAGCCACCATGGCGGCTAGGGTATCGTTATCGCCAAACAGCAGCTCGTCGTTGGCAACGGCGTCATTCTCATTGACCACCGGCACCACACCCAGTTCAATCAGCGTCCTAAGCGTACTGCGAGCGTTGAGATAGCGTTTGCGATTGGTAAGATCATCGTGAATGAGCAACACTTGGGCGGTGTGCAGGCCATGAGCCTGAAAGCAGTCTTCATAGGCGCGCACCAATCCCATCTGGCCGATTGCCGCCGCCGCTTGTAACTGGTGCAGACGCTTCGGCCGCTCACCCCAGCCCATACGGCTCATCCCCTCAGCCACAGCGCCGGAAGAGACCAGTACCACCTGATGTCCCTCGCTGATAAGCCGAGCCATCTGCTCCACCCAGGAGGCGAGAGCATCCCGCGCCAGACCTTTGCCATCGTCTGTAAGCAGAGCACTGCCGATCTTGATCACCCAACGGCGTGTCTCTGTCAGCTTACCCCTTGAAGTGAGCATGCGTAACAACTCCTATTTCAGCGGATCCCAGGGTTCATCGTCACCCTCTTCCCCCAGCGCCTTTAATTCACTCTCTTTCAACGTAGTCAGATGATCCATCAGTGCGCAGACCAACGCCTGAGTACCATCCCCGGTAACTGCCGATATGGCAAAGATGGGGCCACTCCACTGCAAAGCATCAAGCAGGGCATCGCGGCGTTCAGCAAACTGTTCATCGGAGAGCAGATCTTTCTTATTAAGTACCAGCCAGCGCTCCCTAGCCACTAGGTCGCCACTGTATTTACCCAGTTCGGCAATGATACGCCGCACTTCGTCAGCCGGATCTATCGCCTCATCCATCGGCGCGATATCGACCAGATGAAGCAGCAGGCGGGTACGATCCAGGTGTTTGAGGAAACGGATACCAAGACCTGCACCCTCTGCCGCCCCCTCAATGACGCCGGGAATATCTGCGATTACAAAGCTGCGCCCTTCACCAACGCTGACCACCCCCAGGTTGGGATAGAGCGTGGTAAAAGGGTAGCTGGCCACTTTTGGCCGGGCGCTGGAGACCTTGGTAATCAGGCTCGACTTACCCGCATTTGGCATACCAAGCAGACCCACATCGGCCAGCAGTATCAGCTCCAGAAGCAACTCTCGCTGCTCCCCCTGAGATCCGGGAGTGGATTGGCGGGGCGCACGGTTGGTACTGCTCTTGAAGCGTGCGTTTCCGATACCGTGAAAACCCGCCTTAGCCACCAGCAACTGGTCACCATCGCGCAACAGTTCGCCAAGGGTCTCTTCGGTCTCAGTATCTTTTACCCGCGTACCCACCGGCACTTTGACATAGAGATCCTGGCCGCTATGACCGGTACAGTTGCGCCCCATACCGGGACGGCCGTTCTCTGCCCGATGACGCCTCTGATGGCGAAAGTCGACCAGGGTATTGAGCCCGGAGTCTGCCACTAGATAGACGCTGCCGCCATCACCACCGTCACCACCGTCAGGCCCGCCTCTCTGAATATACTTCTCCCGGCGAAAGCTGACGCAGCCGCTGCCGCCATTACCGGCATCGACATGAATGATCGCTTCATCGACAAATTTCATGGTGCTTGTTCCGCTCGTTGAAAGAGAGATAGATCCATAACCACATCAGTCAGTGATCCTGATATTGGTTGTATATAACGCAAAAAGCCCCGTCACCAGACGAGGCCTCTTGCTGTATTACCTACGGCGTTATCAGGCCGGGATGACGCTCACATACTTACGTTTGCGCGGACCCTTGACTTCAAATTTAACCACACCGTCCGCCTTGGCGAAGAGCGTGTGGTCTTTACCACAACCAACGTTCACTCCGCTATGAACAGGAGTGCCGCGCTGACGGATGATGATGCTGCCAGCGGTTATGGCCTGGCCGCCATAAATCTTGACGCCTAACCGTTTGGACTCCGAATCGCGACCGTTACGTGTACTACCGCCTGCTTTTTTATGTGCCATTGTCTAGTCCTGCCTTCAGCCTGCGCTGATTCCGGTGATCTCAAGTTCGGTGTACCACTGACGGTGGCCCTGGCGCTTCAGATGATGCTTACGCCGTTTAAACTTGATGATTTTAACCTTCTTACCCCGACCATGAGACTTCACGGTGGCCGCAACCATACCGCCATCTACGTAAGGGGTACCTACTTTTATATCTTCGCCATCGGCAACCATCAGCACTTTATCGAGCTCTATGGAGGCACCCTCTTCGTTGTTAAGTTTTTCAACCTTCAACGTGTCGCCTTCGGAAACCCGGTACTGTTTACCCCCGGTCTGAATTACGGCATACATACCAAAATCCCCGCAAAAATCTGTATCACAGAGCGCGAACATTTGTGGCGCGCCCACGAAAGAGCCGGAATACTACCCGCACCTCAGGCCCAAGTCAAACTAAACACCTAATAAATAGCACTTGCACTACTTAACTTGACAGCTCAAATCGACACTCATAGCATGTTTGCTCTTTTTATCCTGGCTTTCATCCTGGCTTTCATTCTAGCTTTTGCTATAAACAGAGTCATTTAACCATAGAATCCCACATCTTATGGATATACCCACAATCCGCGAGTTGATCGCTGACGACATGGAAGCTGTCGATAACCTTATCCTACACCGCCTTCAGTCTGACGTAGTGCTGATTAATCAGATTGGCCACTATATCGTCAACAGCGGCGGCAAGCGCTTGCGGCCGATGATCGTACTCCTGGCGGCTCGTGCCCTCGGTTACCAGGGTGACAAACAGATCGACATGGCGGCGGTCATTGAGTTCATCCACACCGCTACCCTGCTGCACGACGACGTGGTGGATGAGTCAGCGCTACGCCGTAGCCGAGAAACCGCCAATGCCGTCTGGGGTAACGCCGCCAGTGTGCTGGTGGGTGATTTCCTCTACTCCCGCGCCTTCGAGATGATGGTCGATGTCAATATGATGCGGGTGATGGAGATCCTTTCTCATGCGACCAACCGCATTGCCGAGGGTGAGGTGCTGCAGCTACTCAACTGCAACGACCCGGATACCAGCGAGGAGAAGTACCGCGAGGTGATTCTGCGAAAGACCGCCACTCTCTTTGAAGCGGGTACCCGCCTCGGTGCCGTACTCTGCGGTTCAGGTGAGGTGGAAGAGCAGGCGCTGGCCGACTACGGCCTGCACCTGGGTATCGCCTTCCAAATCATCGACGATGCGCTGGACTACAGCTCATCCAACGAGGAGATAGGCAAGAATATCGGTGACGATCTGGCCGAGGGCAAGCCCACCCTACCACTGATTCGCGCCATGGCTGTAGGTGCCCCAGAGCACCGGGCAGCCCTGCGTGAAGCCATTGAAAAAGGGGGGCGTGAGTACATCGGAGTGGTTATGAAGGCCATTGAATCCACTGATGCTATCGAGTACACTTCGCGACTTGCGGAGGAGGAGGCCGACAAGGCAAAGCTGGCAATCGCCGGACTGCCCGAAACGCCTTACCGTAGCGCCCTTGAGGCACTGGCGGACTTCGCGGTAAAACGTAAACATTAGTGCTCTGTATTCGGGGTGTGGCGCAGCCTGGTAGCGCGCTTCGTTCGGGACGAAGAAGTCGGAGGTTCGAATCCTCTCACCCCGACCACTCACATTATTATCGCCACAGACAACGTACTGGCCTTCACTGAACTTGGCCGCCCGTCCCATTCCCGGACAGGCGCAGAGTAGCCACTCAGCTCCGAGACAATATCCACACACCCCTCTCTGGTCGACACTCGATAGCGTCTGATTGCGCGGCCACCAAACCCCGTAATCAAATCAAAAAAAACGCGTAACTATTCAGCTGGCGCTCGACTCCGACCCCAGCCAAAATAGTCCACAAATAAGGCTAGCTGAATCGTTACAAAATACGCACTACCACTCAGCACTACCGGAAAAACACCACCTTAATTTCAAAAGTTTACATTCAGCACTTGAAATCAAGTTGAATAGGATGTTGAATATTATTCAAGCCAGCTGTGTTGGCCGATACCCTCTCCAGCCAACGCCTGATCACCTGGAGTATTTAAATAGTTCCAAACCCATGATCTCAGGGCGTATCTAATACTAATGAGCCTTTACGGCCATCGGCCACACCAGGGAAGCTATGGATAAGCTGCACCGACTCACTGGATTCTACCCTTTCATTCTGGTTATTTTCCTCAATGCGTTTGTCGATCTGGGCCATAAGATCCTGATCCAGAACACCGTATTCAAGGTCTATGACGGCGAGACTCAGATCATCCTCTCCGCCATTGTCAATGGCCTGATTCTGCTGCCTTTTATCCTCCTTTTTAGTCCCTCAGGGTACCTTGCAGATCGTTTCAAGAAACCGCTGGTGATGCGCTACAGTGCGGCAGCAGCCGTAGGCATTACCCTGCTGATCACTCTCTCCTACTATCTCGGCTGGTTCTGGTTCGCCTTCGCCATGACTTTTCTGTTGGCGATACAGAGCGCCATCTACTCCCCGGCAAAATATGGTTACCTTAAGGAGCTGGCTGGCAATGAGCGACTGGCATCGGCAAACGCCGTCGTTCAGACGGTCACCATTGTCGCCATACTCACCGGTGTCTTTATCTTCTCTATGCTCTTTGAGCAGGGGCTCTCTGGTGTCGATTACCACTCAAAGGGGGAGCTGTTGCAGTCAATTGCCCCCCTGGGCTGGCTGCTGACTGCCTGCGCTCTGGTGGAGTGGCTCTTTACCCTCCGACTCCCCTGCCACCAGAACCCGGCGGTGACTGAGCGGTTTGAGCTGCAACGCTATCGCTCCGGCGACTACCTGAAGAGTAATTTGCAGCGGATACTCAGCAACCGTACCATCTGGCTCTCGATCGTCGGTCTATCGGTCTTCTGGGGCATCTCCCAGGTGGTGATGGCGGCTTTCCCTGCCTTTGCCAAAGAGGTCCTTTCAGAGACCAATACGGTAGTGATTCAGGGCATACTTGCCTGTTCTGGCATTGGCATCATGATCGGCTCACTGCTCGCGGGCAAGGCGTCACGTCACCATATCGAAACCGGACTGGTCCCCCTGGGTGCCCTGGGCGTGGTCGCCAGCCTCTTCTTTCTACCCCAGCTCAGCTCACCGACACTGCTGGCCCTGGACGCCTTTGCCCTGGGACTCTCTGGTGGCCTCTTTATTATTCCCCTCAACGCACTGATTCAGTTCCACGCCAGAGACGAAGAGC
The DNA here is from genome assembly GCA_040505915.1 of Sedimenticola sp. GTDB lineage: Bacteria > Pseudomonadota > Gammaproteobacteria > Chromatiales > Chromatiaceae > Vondammii. Next base: position 23,375 of record JBEVXV010000282.1, read on the forward strand.
TGGGCACCATTCTCGCTGGCAACAACTGGGTGCAGAATCTGGTTATGTTGAGCTTCCTCGGCCTCACGGTTCTGTTTGCCATCACCGGCACCAGCAGTCTGGGGTTATTCCATCTGCTCACCCTTTGCGCCCTAGGCGGTGCGATCTACACAATCTATCAGCTCCCCCAATCTCTGGTGCGCTACCTCATCGGTCGCATCTTCGCCGGGCGCTACCGTATCCACATCATGGGCTTCGATAATCTGCCGGGGCAGGGGGGTGTGCTGATGCTGGGCAACCACATCAGCTGGCTCGACTGGGCGATGATCCAGATCGCCTGCCCACGCCCGGTGCGTTTCGTTATGCATAAAGCGATCTACCAGCGCTGGTACCTGCGCTGGTTTCTCGACTTTTTCGGCGTCATACCGATCACCCCCGGCAACAGCAAAGGCTCTCTTGAGAAGATCAATACGCTGCTCAAGGCGGGAGAGGTGGTCTGCCTTTTTCCCGAGGGTGCGATCAGCCATAGCGGTCAGCTTGGGGAGTTCAAGCGCGGCTATGAGCATACGGTTGACGGCGTGGAGGGTGTAATTCTGCCATTCTACCTCCGCGGGCTCTGGGGTAGCCGATTCTCCCGCTCCAGTGAACATATGCGCGAGATCAGAAGCCATGGAAAGCGGCGGGACGTTATTGTCGCCTTTGGTAGACCACTCCCCATGGGGACCGAGACGGATGAGTTGAAGCGTGCTGTCTTTGATTTATCTATCGATACCTGGGAGCAGCACACCGACAGTCTCGATCCTCTCCCATTGGCATGGATTCGCCGCGTCAGGGGCCAGGGAGGACACCTCTGCATGGCAGATGCCAAGGGGAGGTCAACCCTCTCAAGGCGTAAGGCACTCACCGCCGCAATTGCCCTCTCGCGACTGATAAGGCGGAGAAGCCCAGAACAGAACATCGGCCTGCTCCTACCTACCAGCAGTGCTGGGCTGATCACCAATATGGCGACGTTGCTGCTCGGCAAGACCTTGGTTAACCTCAACTACACGGCCAGCTCCCAGGCACTGATATCGGCCATGGAGCAAGCGAAGATAGAGAGTATCTACACCTCCAGGCGTTTCATTCAGACCCTGGAGCGGCGCGGCATCGACCTGACTCCACTGCTGGAGCGCTGCAGTGTCCACCATCTGGAAGAGCTCAACGAGCAGGTGGGCCAACTCTCCAAGCTGACCATTTTCGCCTCGCTCCTGTTGCTGCCTGCACGATTGATCTTCGCCCTGTACGGCAAACGGGTGGCCATTGACCAGACCGCTGCCATCCTCTTCTCCAGCGGCAGCGAGGGTGCCCCAAAGGGGGTAATGCTGAGTCACCGCAATATGATGGCCAACGTCAAGCAGGTCTCTGACTTGCTCGACAGCCACCGCAGCGACAGGATGATGGCGACACTGCCGCTATTTCACGCCTTCGGCCTGACCATCACCGGCCTGCTCCCCCTGATTGAGGGGATGCCGGTGATCTGCCACCCGGATCCCACCGACGCCCCTACTATCGCCAAAGCGATCGCCCGATACCAGGCCACCATTTTCTGCGCCACCTCTACCTTTCTACGGCTGTTTACCCGCAACCGTCGGGTGCATCCACTGATGCTGGAGTCGTTGCGCTTGGTTGTGGCCGGGGCCGAGCGGCTCAATCCTAAGGTCAGGGATGCCTTCAAACTGAAGTTCAACAAAGAGATCTACGAGGGCTACGGCACCACCGAAACCACACCGGTGGCCAGCGTCAACATCCCCGACCGTATCAACCACCGAGACTGGCATGTACAACAAGGGAGCCGCAGCGGCACGGTCGGACTGCCTCTACCGGGGGGCAGCTTCCGCATCGTCGATCCTAACACCCTGGAGAGCCTGGCAACCGGCGAAGAGGGGTTAATTCTATTTGGTGGTGTGCAGATCATGCTCGGCTATCTCAACAGCCCGGAGATCACCGCACAGGCGGTGGTCGAGCTGAATGGCCAACGCTGGTACAAGACCGGTGACAAGGGACGCATCGATAAAGATGGTTTTCTCACCATCGTCGACCGCTACTCCCGCTTTGCCAAGATTGGCGGCGAGATGGTCAGTCTCAGCGTAATCGAGGGAGCCATCGCCAATGTGGTTCCAGAGTCGGTAGAGCTGACGGCCACCACTCTGACCGATGAGAAAAAGGGGGAGCGTGTAGTCCTCCTGTTTGCCGGCGATATAGAGCAGGCAACGCTAAAAGAGTGCGTAGGCAAAGCCGGTCTGCCGCCACTGATGAATCCTTCGGCAGTGGTCAAAGTGGAAGCCATCCCCAAGTTGGGCAGCGGTAAAACAGATTTTAACCAAGCCAGGAAAATTGCCATGGAGGCCACCCTATGAAGACGGTCGATATTCACACACACCTACTCAACCCGAACGTCAGCTTCAACCGCCTCTACGACAAGTTGGCCATCCATTTCTTCGCCAAAAAACTGGGCATCACCCCACAACGACTACTGACGGCCCCCTACACCACCTACGTCGAGGCTATAAGCACGGCTATCAGGGAGTCCCGCTATGTGGAGAAAGCCTGCCTTTTCGGAGTAGACAGTCGGCTTGATGAAAAAGGGAGAGAGACCGATAGAGATCGTACCGTCTGCGCCCATACTGAAGACGTTCTGACGGTGACTGAGAGATTTCCTGAGCAGTTCATCCCCTTCTTCAGTATCAACCCCCGACGCCCGGAGGCCCTTGATCTGATCGATGAGTATCTGGAGCGTGGCTGCCGAGGGGCTAAATTTCTACAGAACTACTGGGGGATAAACCTCAATGACGAGCGCCTTCTACCCTACTTCGAAAAGCTAAAAGCGCTGGAGATTCCCCTCATCATCCACGTCGGCAGCGAATACACCATCGAATCCTTTGCCCCATTCGAGCGCGTGGAGATGCTTGACCTGCCCCTTGCAGTAGGCGTCAAAGTGATCGCCGCCCATATGGGGCTGGGACGTTTCAACCACAAAATTTGCCTGTGGCGAAACCTGTCAAAAAACCCCCGTCACTTCGACCAGGACTACTTTACCCTGCTAAAGATGCTCAAGCAGCACAACAACCTCTATGCCGATATCTCCGCCATCCTCGCCCCGCTACGCGCCCGCGCTCTGCGCCACCTCAGCGAGCAGACTGATGTACACCACAAGCTTCTCTTCGGCAGCGACTACCCAGTTCCCTTCTCGATCCAGCACAACACTTATGACCTACCCGACGAAACCCGTAGAACGATCAACTCTATCGAGAATCCATTTGATCGCTACGCCGCCGTTATCCTTGAGTATTTTCCAGAAGAGAGCCCCATCTACAGTAACTACCAGAAGCTGCTGGGAGGCTGACCAATACCCGACCTAACCCGTTAAAATAAACCTAGATTCTGCAGTTGATCGCTTGATGCTGGTAACTTCTTAAAAAGTCCGTGCCATAGGGGGTGCAGTAACACCCATCTTGACGCAATCGACTCCGACCCCTGGTGAAAACAGCCCCAAAATTAGGTATAGCTGAATAGTTACCAAACAGGTAAACCTACCGCCTCATCGATGAGAAGAACTCCTCGTTGGTTTTGGTCACTTTCAGCTTATCGAAGAGAAACTCCATAGCTGCCAATTCATCCATCGGATGGAGGATCTTGCGCAGAATCCACATCTTCTGCAGCTCATCCGGCTTCATCAGTAGGTCTTCACGACGAGTACCTGAACGGTTGATGTTGATGGCGGGGAAGATACGCTTCTCGGCAATGCGACGATCCAGATGAATCTCCATGTTGCCGGTACCCTTGAACTCCTCATAGATCACATCATCCATACGCGAGCCGGTCTCAACCAGGGCGGTGGCGATAATGGTCAGGCTGCCGCCCTCCTCAACATTACGCGCCGCACCAAAGAAACGCTTGGGACGATGCAGAGCGTTGGCATCAACACCACCGGTCAGCACCTTACCGGATGATGGGATAACCGTATTGTAGGCGCGGGCCAGACGAGTAATGGAGTCGAGCAGAATCACCACATCCTTATTATGCTCAACCAGCCGCTTGGCCTTCTCAATTACCATATCCGCCACCTGAACATGAC
>JBEVXV010000283.1:0-2467 GCA_040505915.1 Sedimenticola sp.
TTTTTGCCAGGTATTGCTGATGATAATCTTCTGCATAGTAGAAGGTGGGGGCATCCAACACTTCGGTAGTAATCTCTCCAAGACCCTTTGAGTGCAGCGCTCGCTGGTAGGCGATCATTGACGCCTCCGCCGCAGCCCGCTGCGCTGCCGAGTAGCAGTAGATACCAGAACGGTACTGGGTGCCGGCATCACTCCCCTGGCGCATACCCTGTGTCGGATTGTGACTCTCCCAGAAGCAGCGCAGCAGCGCTGGGTAGTCTGTCTGTTTGGGGTCAAAGATCACCCATACCACCTCATTGTGACCAGTACGACCACTGCACACCTCCTCATAAGTGGGGTTGGGGGTGAAACCGGCAGCATAACCGACGGCGCTGCTATAGACCCCCTGCTGCTGCCAAAAGCAGCGCTCGGCACCCCAGAAGCAGCCGAGGCCAAACATCGCCATCTGCAACCCCTCAGGAAAGGGGGGAGAGAGGGGGTGACCGTTGACGAAATGGCTCTCAGGTACAACTATCGACTCTTCTCTGCCCGGCAGCGCCTGCTCCAGGGTCGGCATATCAACAGATTTTCGTAAAAACATTATGAGTTCTCCCAGCTATTTACAACAATCAGCGCACACTTTTATTATTAGGCCTTTAGAAACCCCTGGAGCTGCCGCCACACTCCTACACTGTCGAGGGACCTATCAGTGAGTGAAAAAAAACAATACTTAAAAGATCATATCAATATCTTCGGGCCAGCTCTGCTGCTGATTCTGCTCGTCTTCTTGATCGCCTATCAGTTTGCCCAGCTAGCACTCATCGATCTAACACCACAGATGACACAGCAGGTCCAGGGTGGTGATGGTTGGAGGGAGCTCCTGAACAGGAGTAACCAGAATCGATGCTACACTTAAATGCCAATGATACCTTTCATTAAAAGAGACCTGACCCTCTCCACCTCCGTCCGGGGGTTGATCATAGGCTTTGCCTTGATTGTTGCCGTCATGGTGGTGCTTGCCGTCATTGCGTTGTGGCGTTTTGATCAGGTCAAAATCAAATTCGAAACCGTTGTCGATATCTATAATGTCCGGGTCGAGCTGGCTCAGCATATGCGGGTACTGGCCCGTGAGCGCAGCCCCACTATCTACGCCATTATCGGTACCGAGGATCCATTCGCCGCTGATGACCTGATCATGGAACTCCAGCGTCAGGGCAGTGAATTCCTCCAAACCCGTGAGAAGCTGATCGCCACCGGGCTGGAAAAAGATGAGCTGGATAGACTCGAACGACACCGTGATTTTGCCCGAGATATCGTTGCCAAACAGCGCCAGATCATCGACTGGGTAAGAGAGGGAGCGCGTGAAAAGGCCAGCCGGTTTATGGTCGATGATGTCTCTCCGGCGCAGCTCGTATCACTTCAGCAACTGGATGCCTTTATTGACCTGGAGAAGGAGAAATCCCAAGCATCAATGGAAGAGGCACGCACCTCCTTTCGTAACACCCTGCGCGATATCGGCTTCACCGCCATCTTCGGCAGCCTCTTCAGCCTGATAGTCGGCATGGTCATCAGCCTGCGATTTTCACACTTTGTCAACGCTCTGGAGAGTGCCAATAGCGAGCTTGAGGAGAAGGTGGATGAGCGCACCCATGCACTGCTGGATGCCAATGATCGGCTACAACAACTGGCCAGTTTCGACTGTCTCACCAGACTAGCCAACCGCTCACTCTTTCTTGAGCACCTAGAGCTGTCGATGAAGCGGGCTGTCCGGCATAAGCACTGCATCGGCATGCTTTTTATCGACCTCGATCACTTCAAAAATGTCAATGACGACTATGGCCACGACTATGGCGATGAGCTCCTGCGACAGGTGGCAGAACGGCTCCTGGCCTGTGCCCGTGAGGAGGATGTGGTGGCACGCCTGGGGGGAGATGAATTCACAATCATTCTCAACAGTCTGGTCAATACCGAATCAGCAGCAGAGGTATCCCAGCGAATCATCACCTCGATCTCACAGCCCTTCACTGTATTGGATGCCGAATGCCATATCGGTTGCAGCATCGGCGTTGCCCTCTATCCGATGCATGCCAACAGCCTTGATGAGCTGATAAAACACGCCGATGAAGCGATGTATGAGGTGAAACGATCGGGGAAAAACAGTTACCATATCTGTGAAGAAACCAGGAGCGGTTGCAGTGACTAGGCGTTTGCCCGAGAATAGCGAATACGTCGGCAAAAAAAGGGTCAGAAGATGGAATGCTCTATTGACAGATGTGGAACTCGTGTTTGGTCGAGATTGATCCTTCTGACCTGGGCCTCGGCTGTGACGCTGACAGGCTGTTCATCGGATCTCTCCCCACCCTTTCTCAACTACCAGCAGTGTAAAAAAGATATGACTGCGGAGTACCGGAAGCAGGGAGAGCCGAAGATAAAGGCTGAACTGGATGCACGGGATTACTGCAGGAAACTTTATGCCAAGAAGTAACCT
>JBEVXV010000283.1:2567-5410 GCA_040505915.1 Sedimenticola sp.
GAAGGCCCAAGAACAAACTTCACCATCTGGAAGCCGTGATCTTCAAGGGCATCAGCCACATCTTCCCGATCGGGCTTACCACCCCCATCCTCCAAAGCCGCAATCAGGCCGGTAACATGGCGAAACGCCTCGTGACTCTCCATATCATCGGGCAGGGTCACCAAACGGATATCCTCAGGGTTGGTGCTGGGCAGTATCATCATCTTGGTACTCATACTCTTACTCCTTAATCGCTTCTTACTGGCCACCACAGATTCATGGCCAATCTATATTCTTAACTCGCTACCCACAAAAATCAGATAATCCACTGTAGGAGCACTTTCTCGAAGCGCTCCTACAACCGGATATCACAAAGCGCGATACTAAATTAACTGTAACTATTCAGTTGGTGCTCGGGGCCGGAGTCAATGGCGCTCATATCAATAAGTTAGCCTCAGAATGGAACGGTCAACTGCAGAATCTAGGTTCAATATTATTGTCCGGCACCAGGTTACCTCTCAGCCTTACCGGCGCAACCGATGCAAAGTGGCGCCGACAGATCCACCTTAAGCCTATTTTCGGCAATCACCTCACCACAGTCTAGGCAATATCCGTACTCACCCTCTTTGATCCGCCTCAAAGCCAAGGCAATTCGCTTCAACTCAAGATCGCGACGCCGGTTTCCTTCCTGGGACATCGCCTGGGCCTGAAGGGCATCCATCCGTGACAGACGGCCCATCCGGGTCTGATCCAGCGCGACCGTATCCGCCGCCTCGGCGGCAGTCTCAGCTACTGACAGTAGTGCCTCTTGCCGCTTCAACAGCAGTTGATGAAAAAAATCGGTACCGACCTCGCTCACCCGATCGCCTCCGCCAATGCCAGCAGACGCTCCGCTTCATCCACATGCAGGCGCTCTACCAGCCGTCCATCAACCACGGCCAGCCCACCACCCTCGCTCTCCACCCGCTCCCAGGCAACCACAATTTTTTGCGCCTGGGCCAGCGCCGTTGCAGAGACACCGAAGATCTCATTAGCCACAGCAATCTGGTTGGGATGAATCAACGTTTTGCCGTCACACCCCCAAGCACGGCCCTGTTGGCAGGCTTGGTGAAAGCCGGTGCTATCCTGGAGGTCGAGAAAGACACCATCGAGTATATCGAGACCATGAGCACGGGCCACCAGCAGGCAGTGCCCCAGGGCCGTCATCAGTCCCTCACGGCCTGGGGTATGGGGCAGCCGCATTGACTTGGCCAGATCGGAAGTGCCCATCACCACCACCCCTATCCGTGGCTGGCTGCGGCAGATAGCATCGAGATCCAGCACCCCGCGTGGCGTCTCCGCCATAATCCAGAGCGGCAGTTCGGCTGGCGCACCGGCGCACGCCAGAGCCTCGACCACTGCCTCTACGGCTGCGGCGCTCTCCACTTTGGGAATAACAATGGCATCGGCCCCGGCACAGGCCATGGCAGCAATATCTTCAGCGCCCCAAGGGGTATCCAATCCATTGATCCGGACCGCTGTCTCACGCCCACCAAAGCCACCAGCAGCGAGAGTCTCAACGACGCTCTCCCGCGCCTCTGACTTGGCGTCTGGGGCAACAGCGTCTTCCAGATCCATGATCAGGCAATCAATTGGCAGCCCCCTGGCCTTATTGAGCGCACGGCGGTTGACCCCAGGGGCGTAGAGCACCGAGCGGCGCAGGTGTATCTCTCTATCCATCTCTCTTCATTCTACTTTTCACAAAATGTAATAGGCTCCATCCTACCTGAAACCCTGGTAAGGACAAAGGAGATCACTGAGGTGGATATTCCATTCAAATTGCTCACTTACTCGAACACTGAATGCTGACTAATTCCAAAAAATACCGCTGATCTAATGGTGCATCGTAGTAACTTCTCAATAACCCGGTGCAGATGGATAACTTTCAGGTGGGTGCAGTGACACCTTTTCAGGACGCACTGCAGCAGGGATGCTGCTGTGAGCGTACAGGGATCTATTCACCGCGTCTCCTGAAAAGGTGTTACTGCACCCCCTATGGCACGGACTTTTTGAGAAGTTACGCATCGTACATACAACTACATCGTAGTATTAGCCATTACTCGATCGATCGCAATGTCAATCCTGAGCTCATAACAGCCAATTCAGGCGCTGAAGTCATAGTATGCCCGGCATCCGAAAAACCACCAAAAATCGGTGGGGTTCGCCCCCTAAAACCAGGGCTTACAACCATCAGCCTGGCTATGCGCACACCTCTGCATCAACCGCAATCTCAATAGCGATATCGGCATTGGGATCGTCCTCCAGGTTGCGATAGTCACTGACAAAACTGCGTCGCCAGTCGCCGCTTCCAGCCTCACCCGCCGTACTATCGAGACGGGCAGAAAGTGTGGTGCGGAGATCCTCATCCTGCTGGGTATCCGCCAGACCCTTGAGACGTTGCAGGCGCAGCTGCAGCGAACTGTAGCAATCCCTGATCCGGGTTGAGCACTAGGCTGCCCTGTACTTCGCCGCCCTGTACTTCGCCCACCGACTGACCGACCATGAAGACGGCATCTTGATCGCACTCGGCAGGATTGAAGTCAGAAAAATATGGATGACAACGACACTGAACAACTACTTGACGCTCCCGCATGTTGCGTGGGTTTATAAGATTGAAAGGCAAAGCACGGACAAAAAAATGGCGATACATCCATTGAGATCACCTAGGAGCCTGTCCGAGAATAGGACACCTACTGCGGAAAGCCCATTTTGGCCCTTTTTTCCGCTCATTTTTGTTGAATAAGAGCAACTATTCGCCTCAAATGACCGAAAAAAATGACTCAAAATGGGCTTCCCTCGCTACGGTGCCTATTCTCGGACAGGCT
>JBEVXV010000284.1:0-11051 GCA_040505915.1 Sedimenticola sp.
AATAAAGTACCGCCGTCGAGTGTGTCGTATATATATAAAACATGCTAGAATTGATCAATATAACAGCGCACACCTACAATAGTGGTTAGGCCAAATAAAAAAGTTTGTTTCCAGTTACACTTACTCCCCAAAAAATACGGTATGTCGGACGGAGGGTTTTTATTTTACAAAATACTGTTTGTAACGTCAGATAGATATTGTAATGTCCCATGAGCGTGGGGGCTATCCTAGACTAATGCCTAGAATTTACGATGACTGATAATAAAGTAAAATACAAGCACAAACACACATTCTATGACGATTTACAGCATATTTTTATCATTAATATTTTCCAATATAAACTTTAGGGTCGGCGGTAAAATTGAGGGTCGGTCGGGTAACCGTAAACAATTTTTTTTTATCAGCTTTAAAAAGGGTATAAAACATTCAACATAGCGTAATATATTTTTTGAAAATTGGAGGCCTTCAGTATGATGCCACTTGTGGCTTCTGACTGTTCAAATATTGTGGCTTGACAACATATATATGTTATATCGGCTAACATTCGATTCGGTAATACATGTATGCAACATAAATGTAGCTCAGTTTCAGCGGTGAATCAGTGTGTACGCGCATGTACGATATTACAACAATGGGCCATCGCTCCTTTATAAAAGTAATCATACTTTGAACACCTGCAAATTGGCCACAACATGTGTGCAGTCGTTTCTTTCGCATAACGTTGATTCTAAGTTAACATTGACCTGAACTAGATGTCCAATACATATGTCTTATACGGTTATATCATAAGACAAATCTATAGCTGGTAGCGATAGCGGAAACCTGTTTTATAACGCTCATTGGCGGTCAAAGACACACTTGTCATGGTCAAATATCATTTGGACGTTCTATGACACAGGCGGCAGAACCAGAAAATTATTGGGGGTGGAGGGGCGGCGCATAAGATCAAGGGCCCGAGTTCTTTGGGGGTTTGGTGGCCATCAGTATGGTGCCACTTGTGGCTTCTGACTGATTAAATATTGTGGCTTGACAGCATATATCGGCTTGAGTTCAGACAACACAGACAATATAGCTCTATGATAACCTATGATAATTATACCCCCGGGTTTACGGAGTATGCCGAGGGGTATATAGTTTTCGTAATTCCGTCCGTCCGTCCGTTTTTTTACTTAGTTCGCGTGAAGTGCGTAGGTTGTGCGTATGGTCGCGCGAAGCACGGACTTATCGGACTTAGAAAATTTTGATTTAAAAAAAAAATCCTGAGCGCACCGAGGCGAGCCAGACATTCCTCGGTGTGGTGGCTGCTCGTGTTGAGTTGGCTGCCACAATGCGGATGGCCTAGATTCATTATCGCAGAGAAATGGAAATGTTATGCAGAAAATATCTGATCTGATGGTAATAAAATATATACCGGTATGCGTATTATAGGGTGTTGTGCCTAGGTAGGTCTCCCAGCCAAGGGGACAATTTCAGAATCCTGTCCCTCTTCCATGTTTTCTAATGTAAATGATAGCAGCATTCTTAAATGTTAAGGGACCTTTGCCATTTTAGGTGATAAAATGTCCCCCCATGCACGCTCTATGTGCAACACTGTGTATATTTTGTGGGTCTTTCTCGCTAAAGACAGTGGATTTATAAAATGGTACTGATCAGTTGTATTGTAATGTATAAACGTGAAAACCACATTTCCATTTTTCTGTGATAATGAATCTACAAACCACGCCCATTTGTTGTCCTGGAGGTCATCAGTATCATGCCACTTGTGGCCTTTGATTGGTCAAATATCGTGGCTTGACAACATATATATCAACTTGAGTTAGGATAACATTTGATTACTAGTATTGAACATATTTGTATTCAATATGCAAGTTGTGGTTTGTAGATTCATTATCACAGAGAAATGGAAATGTGATGCAGAACATATCTGACCTGATTGTAATAAATTATAGGAGATGGCCCATTGTTGTAATGTCGGAATTGCATGCATGCATACGGCTATGATAATCACATACATCACACATAATCAACCATTCTCTAGGTCCAAGGTGAAGGTCAAAGTATGGGGCATATTTCAAAGTCGATATGTAAAACAATGTGAAGAGAAAGCTTGTTCAATCAGCACAGTCATGGATCCAGGGGGGGGGGGGGGGGGGGGGTCCAAGGTTCCCCCCGCCGGCTCGGGACAAAAAAAAGTGTCCTTCAACTAATTAGGTAATGCAATACAAACCTTTGTTTTCAGAGATATCCTACTGTATCTATATCTGAAGGTCTGTCTGGTCCGGATGTCCCGAAAACTTAAAGCGCATACATTTTCTCGGTGTATCATTTCTCTGAATTCTTTGAAATTTCGCACATGTGTAAGCTTCACTAGGAATGTATGCCTCATTTCGCTCGGTAGTTTAAGAAAAAAATCAAAATGTTTGTAGCTTTATCACAGCAGGCTAGATTGTTGCCAGACAAATGCATGTGCAACATTTAATTCTGCCAATGGAAACAGAAGATACATGCCATGAACAACAGTTTACATGTTGGGACGATTCGTGCGACCAGAGTACGCGCTCATTGCCAAGATAAAGGCATGTGCGAAATTTCAAAGAATTCAGACAAATGATACTCTGAGAAGATATATGCCTCTTTAAGTTTTTTGGACGGACGATAATGGGTCAATTTAAAAACAAAAAATAATAGCGACATTCCCAGTTTCATGTTATTTAATATTACTAAAACAAATAATTGTTGTTGTTTATTTTTGTGATCATTGGGAACCCATATTTCTGGACATGGGTAGTTTGAACAGACAATAATTCCCAAGGGAAAATTTTGTTGGAAGTGTAATTTCCCACAACATAGGACCAATATTGGCTAATTGCTGGGCTGGGAGGACATTGATTAGTAGACCTGTGCATAAAGGTTCCGTGGCAACACAGACATTTAGTTTTGGCAGCATACTTGCATACATGTACATGCACATTGTAACATGAACTGCTAATGCCTATCAAAAGGGATGTTTGTTTCGGGTAACCCGACCCTAACCTAACATTGTTTTGAATGATTATGTGAGTGATGATAATTATTGTTTATTTTCAGTGTTCTTCGATTCATATGCCGACTGTTTCTCACGTAACAACGTTGTCAACCTTGATGACGGGGACCGAGTGATAGTCGGGTCGGGGTCGGGTGAGCCGTTTGACACACTAATATGTGGTATCACTTTCAAGGCAACTACTCGTAACCACCGACTATGTGCAATAGTAAAGAAGATGGACATAGACAGGTGCGATTTAAACTTGACGGTTTACGCCAAGCCGTCTGCCCATGGATCACCCATTGTAAGTATACATGTCTTTGTTAAAGTAAAGAAAGGAGAAATTGTTTATAGTGACATTTTACCGTAAAATGGGTGAAAATACTATTTTCATACATGTGAGAAAATGTTTTTTTTTTGCCCCAAAAATGGAATTTGGTGGCATTATGTTTTGCACCTGTCAGGACGTCCATCCGTCTGTCTGATGCCAGGTTCACCTTTCTCGTACAATCCCTTACTCAAACACCATAACACCTACAGCCACCAAACTTGGACCACATCATCAGCTAATGGTGTACACCAGACCCCGCCATAAAGCTTTGATCTTCATTTGACCTTGACCCAGTTGTCGACTTAGACGTTTTTCCAGGTTCACATTTTTTGCCCCTGTCTGTCCGTCCATCTGTCTGTCCGCCTGATGCCAGGTTCACCTTTAAGGTTCGCCTTTCTCGTACAATCCGTAACTCGGCCACCGTAACAGCTAGAGCCACCAAACTTGGGACAACATCATCCGCTAATAGTGTACACCAGAACACACGGTCACCATAAAGATTTGACCTTCATTTGACCTTGCTTCTACTTCTTCCACATTTTCAACTTAGCTGTTTTTCGTGTAATTGTATCCCCCGGACGAAAGTCGGGGGATACTATGGATTTGACGTCGTCACGCCGCCGCCGCCGACACTTGCTTGTCCGGAGCATAAGTACAAAACGCCTTGGAATATTTCGACGAAACTTCACACATGCATATATATCAACATAACGAAGTGTCGCGCCCAACGACCACGATGCTCGCACCGCAACTTTTGGAGTTATCGCCCTTTGTTCGTTTTTTTTCACCGATAGTCGTACGGTACCGAAACTTCACACATGCATAGATATCGACCTAAAACAGGAATATGGTGCCCATGCCAGTGGTATCAGTTCAGCACCATCTTCTACAAGGCATCCTGCTATGTCCATTGACAGTATTTATGTCTGGTGATCATGCTAAGATTATGGCAGTGGTCATAGTTAGGCAAAAAAAAAGTATGTGAGTTTACGGTCGCCCGACCGACCCTCTTTTTTATCATGATTTTAATAATAATAATTTAAAAAAAAAAGAAAATCGGTGAAAAAACTGTAAAAAGGGGAACTATATGTAGTGGAATGTTACAAGCAGGTATGAAAGTAACTAATATGCCAGTAAAATTGCTTAACAGTATAGATCGTAAACTTTATGTTGCAAGTTGAGGTAAAAAAAAACAAAGTAAAAAAAAAAGATATTGCCGACCGACCGACCCTATTTTTTTTGGCCATGCAACCGTAAATTCACCTATTTTTTTTTGGCCTTATGTCATACCTGACAGCTTTATTTGCCATTAATCTTCTGACTTTAAAGGGTTTTTTTGTACTATCAATGTCTCTTGCTATCAATGCCTCACAGGTGCGACCTGCAGGCCGCGGCCACTTCTTACCATTAGAAAATAAAAAAAATTGAAAAAATGTAACAAGGGGTGTTTCGAGCCCGTAGCCCCATCGGCGGCAGTACGAACACCTGGTTTGTACGGATACTGGTAATCTGTATGAGAAATAACGACATGGGCAAAAAAAAATCAATGTTTACACCCCAATTATGTCGGATATATTTATATATGTATATATATAGGTGATATCACTCATTTGAGTAGGTGATATCACCAAGTGGTATTAAAGTCCAAAACTGCATCACATTCGTTTACAGTCTTCATATTTAACCACATCTTTATCATGAGTTTTGTCACGCCGTTTACTAAAGCGCGATATGGTCGGCACTTTGGCGTACGTCTGTCCATGCATCCGTGCGTCCCACATTAATTTTTTTTTTGTACTATCAATGCCTCGTTGTACTATCAATGCCTCATAGTACTATCAATGTCTCGCAGGCGCGACATGCGGGTCACGGCCACCTCATCTTGTGTACTTCACGCATACATGTATGAAAGTTATTATTGTGTAACAAATTACAATGTCTATAACTGGTGTGTTACAGGTTAGTTACCATTGCCACTCTGGACCGGTTCTAGACGAGGCGGTGTGCGGTATACCTTACTTGACAATACGGGTCAAGAAAGCCTACATAGGTCGTGCTGATTACGATGTCCTTCTTGAGGTGAGCGACTCATCAATACCCAAATTTGATGAAGGCTCTGGTATTTTTCCTATCTGGGCTATTGTCGCCATTAGTGTAATTCTGATGGTCATCACCGTGGCCGCCAGCATTGTGTATCTGCACCGACGGCGTAGAAGAGTGTCGGTCTACTCGGCATGCTGGAGGAGGAGGACAGGGACAATTGAGCAAACAGGTGACGTTGACCTTGTTCAATTGTGATACGCTGACATTTTACTATTACATTAGTAGTATAAGAGTCATTTGAGGATTTTGTAACCATTGTGATCCTTCATTTTTTATGCCCCTTTATTATAATGGCCGCCGGTGGCCATTTTGAAAAACATAAAATGGCATTTGAACCAGGTTAGCTAGAAATACAATTGAGGTGTCATTTTCCACTAATTCTAACATGACAAAGCCAATGCAATCATTTAATTTTAGTTTGGAGGTCATCTGGCCCTCCAAATGCATCATGTTGATTTTCAAATATATTTATATATATTCAGCAGGGCTCCAGATAGAGTGCGTATTTGCGTACATACGCAAAACAAAATGGCAAATACGCAATTAAAAATAAAGCACTCCGTACCAAATACGCATTAGAATTGACGGATACGCAAACAAAATTGAACCCCGGCGTACTTGTACGCAATTGTCGAAACTCTGTGCGTACCGTGGATTCCTGCCTACGAAAAAACTAAATTTACTTTTACATATCCAATATCCGCTTTCGATAGTCGACTGCATTTCCAATATTGATTAACGAGAGGTTTTTCTGCAGTAAAATTTCGATAACCAGTCACTTCAATTTGCGTCACCTATGCGCTTATAATTCTGAACTTTTGATAAAGACAAGCTTCTCTGCGACTTAAGAGCTGATGTATTTCCGGACCATATAATTATGCAATAGGACTGATTTAGAAATAAGTTTTTATTGAGATTGTGCACAGCGCCAAGGAACCTGACCAAGAAACATCTGTTGCCCACCTTCCAATAGTCGTTGGACTTTTAGAGATTTCTTTTTAACTTGGCAGTCCGAATGGCATGTTTAATAGTGACCAAGATGCATATTTTGGTTATGGAATCATATTTATGTAATATATATAAAGATATTTGTAAGTGAATGATGCATTTGGAGCCCAGATGACCTCCAAATTACAATTAAATTATTCCAATCTCCTGGTTATGTTAGAATTGGTGGAAAATGACACCTTAATTGTATTAATAGCTAACAGGGTTCGAAATATGTAATTGTATTTTATGTTTTACAAAATAGCCGGCAGCCATTTTGAATTTCTCACTCTGGCATATTTAGAGGGAAGTTTTTGAGAGGTACAGGGGAGCTATTTCTTTCTAAAATTGTCCAAGTACCAATTCAAATCAGTAATAAAAAAGGTAGGAGCTTAATGGCCACAATATTCATGAAAATGACGGCAATATTAGACATGTTGTATGTAGCCATTGCTAAACTAAGACCGGTGAAAACTGCATGCAAATGTTCCATCTCTGTCCGGCATATCAGTTTTAATTTCTGCATATTTCCTGCAATTTAGTATGACAACATCCACACTTAACTATTTAAACCTGTATTTTAAAGAATTGGAATATTAGCATGCGCTTTGCACCAGTCTTTAATGGCTATAATGTGAATATTAAACAATTTTAGGGACACTTTAAAACCCTTGTGATACCAAATCATTCATTATCTAAATTTAAGTACATTGTCTGATATTTAGTTTTGTTCTCTCCATCATTCATACAAGTAGACTCATACATTATGACATTATGCGACATACTTATTATGTACGAATCATGGACAAGTCGTCCCATGGACAACTCGTCCCAAGACCCTTTTCCCGTATTTCCGGACAAGTCGTCCCACGTGCGTGGA
This sequence comes from Sedimenticola sp., assembly GCA_040505915.1. Classification (GTDB taxonomy): domain Bacteria; phylum Pseudomonadota; class Gammaproteobacteria; order Chromatiales; family Chromatiaceae; genus Vondammii. The sequence continues at coordinate 7,327 of JBEVXV010000284.1, forward strand.
CAACTCGTCCCATGTGCTTAGACAAGTCGTCCCACGTTGCAAGACAAGTCGTCCCATATATCTAGAAAACTCGTCCCAAGTGTTTAGGAATATATAATAATACTCCAGTATTTTCACTGAGAAAATGGATAAATCGGCCATTGAAGATGGGGTATTTTTTCAGACGGATGTTCAGCAAAACGTCTTGAGATTGGAATTGATGGCGCTATGCCTTAAAATCTTTATTTATAAACATATCTCGACAAATGATGTACCGATAGAAAGACAATAGTCTATACTCTTCAAATACATCATAATATCCCAGTATTTCTGTTAAGAAAATGGTTAGATGGGACATCCAAAACAGGTATTTTTTTACGGATTTTGAGAAAAACGACTCGAGATTGCTACTGATGGCCGTACGTATAATATTCATTATTTACCAACAAATGACACTAAATGATGTACCAATGGTAAGACAGGAGTCTATACTAGTCATATATATCATAAAATTCCAGAATTGTTATGAAGAAAATGGTTAGATGAGCCATTCAAAACGGAAAATTTTAGACGGATTTTCAGCAAAACGAATCGAGATTGCAACTGATGCCCCTATGTGTAATATTCTTTATTTACTAACAAAACACGATAAATGAGGTACCAATGGCAAGACAAGAGTCTATACTCTTCAGATATATCATAACATTCCATTATTTTAAGAAAGAAAAAACGATCCGGTGAGCCATCAAAAAGGGAAAATTTTGGACTGATTTTTCTCAAGATTCTTCTCCAGTTTGGAACGGACTTGGTGTAGGCCTATGTCTTAAATTCGTTATATTTCATATATGTCGTTCAATGAGGTACCGATGGAAAGCTAAGCATATATAGATACTACTAGAATACTTCATAATATTCCATGTTTTTTAAGATGAAAATGATTAGATGAGACATTCAAAACGCGTAATTTTAGACGGATCTGTTTGCGCAAAACATCTCCCGAGTGGGACTCTCCACGGAAATTGATGGTGCCATGTATAAAATATAATTATAATTCATATATACTTATATTTAGTTAAATGAGGTAACGATCGAAACTATTTTATCCTATTCGAGTATGTCATTATATCTAAGTTTACTTTACTAAAGATATGGGCTGATGGGCCTGAAAACTCCCATTCATCATCACCATCATCATCAATGTATTAAACTTTGTATCGGTAGATTCTACTACAGTTGTCAGACCTAAACGAATGTGAAATTTATGTAAATATGTGGTAACATAATCGTTTGCAATCAGGAAACACGTTTTCATGCAGTAATTACGCTTCATATATTGTAACTTCCACCCTCATGGGTATACAAATGTCAGTTTAGAATTATATTCTTTTTCAATATAGAATACATAAATAACAGCGTTTTCATTTTGTAAACTTAGTGACAATTGCATACATTAAATAATGCTTAACCGACAAATTTTGCATCTCTGTGATTGATTTACGTAACTAATTAAAGATCAATACAACGGATAGAACATATTTTTCCTGTCTTGTTCCATGTTCCCAGAGACATAAATAGCCGTAGGCTTTGAATGTCTCTGATGTTCCCAAATGGCCTGTGCATAATTCACATCGCCAAGGAGCCCCGCTGTCAGTCCGCCTTTTATCTTGAAGTGCCCTTGTTGCCAATAAACGGTACCGCTGCTAGTAATGGGGAGCGAGCCAGACCAACACCCTGGCACGAATAATGTAATTACGCAAGTAATTATTACCATAATTAGTTCATGATCATTCATTGTCTCAATCGGTATTGTACGAAACAGGAGATTTTTGGCGGGATTCTTTTTCTGGTAGGGAAAATAAAAGGAAAATATTCGACGTGTCAATTAATAAAGATGTAGAAGAATTTACTTTAATAAACACAAAATAGATTATATTAACCTGGAAGTACATCTAAATAAATTCATGGTCAAAGTTATACAGGTATACAATATGGCCGCGGTCCGCAATGTCGCGCCTTCTCATGAGGGCTGGACTCTATTTTTAAAAACTTTAACATTTTTAAAAAATAAAAATTTTAAAAAAACTTTAACATTTTCTGGACGGACGGACGTACATACGGACGGACAGACGGGCGTCCTTACGTCAACGTGCCGATTATATCGCGCTTTCCGCAAGCGGGCGAGACAAAAAAAATGGATCAAAATGAAATAATAATAATACGTAATTATGGATTCGATAATATTAGTTTGGCAGATGTGTTTTAATCGTACTGCTACCTATATAGTTCTGCCGTTTTGTATTCCCCCGTTTACAACATCCAGTGGGTAGTATGCTTTGCATATGTCTATCCACCCATCCGTCCGTCCGTACATACCAGAGGTACATTATATAGTTGAGTTATTGTTTTTAGAGAACAATATGTCACTATAAATAATAACTCAATAAGCACTGTGCGGTGCCTTTTTCCACAAAGTATGTATACGTCTGGTAAGAACGTCCGCGCGTTTGTGTGCCAATCCGTAGATTTGATTTGTTTTCTTATTTATCCGCAAAAGTATGAAATCAGACTGAAAAAGACTAGATATCGGTTAAAAATAGGGCACTGAAAATGTCCATATAATTGCACATTTATGTGCGTTTTTTTCGATTCTTTGTTTGCTATGTTTGCACTAGAATTGGTAATTATTTACGTGTTAAAATCCACAGACAGTGCAAAGAAAACCGTGGGGAAAACGAACAAATCCGCAGATCTGGTCGCCGCGAGTTGTATCAGAGATTTATTTCTTGAACATGTATTTATGTCATTATATGCAAGGACCTATACATACACATATGTGACGCGTCACGACAAAAATGGCCCAAATGCGGTTTGAAACCAGTGTAGTCCCAGACCAGCCGGCGCATCCGCGCAGTCTGATCAGGGACTACTCTGGTTGCAATTTGTCGATGAAGCCCCCATGACGCTTCAATTGAACATTGCAGATCATTATCATGTTCTGGATTCATGCTAGATGATCAGGAGCTACACTGGTCAAAACCGCATTTGGGCCATTTTTTCTCGTGACGCGTCACATATGTCTGTATAGGTCCTTGTTATATGTATTTATTTGTTATGCTCGTAAAAAAAAGACTAGTATCAGAGAATGTGTTACGTGATATAACGTAAATAATGTGTTACATGACTTAAAATAATGTCATTTATGCTGTATTAATAGTTATCTTCACCGCATATATATTGCAAGCCATTGAAACGTGTCCGAGATTGTAGAGCTTTTTATCGATTGCGGGTCCAGGCTCGGGCGGGCTGGTTGGTAGATCCTAAGAATACGCTCAGTATCGGCAAATTGTCGCGCTTGGGTCTGGGCTTGCGATTTGTGCAAGGTTTTATAAAATCGGCACTAATTCATAAAAGGTTTGGGGTTATTAGAATATAAATCTCGCACATAGATTCCATATGGCTGTCTGCCGTCTTATTTAACATCGTAAAGGAATTTCATTTTCACGCACATGGAAATTCTTAGACAAATCATGCTCTCCCGATCTCAGTTTTTTATTTTTATTTATGTCTCGTATACTAGTATTTGTGTAACTATTTATGTATGTACGCCATCTTGCATTATTTGTAAATGTTCTGTATTGTATGTGTGCTCATGAGCCAGTTGGCTCAATGCAATAAACTATCTATCTATCTATCATCGCCTCCTGCAATACCCGATAATTGAAAATGTCATTTTCATTGTGTGTTAT
>JBEVXV010000285.1:0-3590 GCA_040505915.1 Sedimenticola sp.
GCTGCGGAATCTCTACCATTCGTTGAAACTGTTCATCCCTCGCTGAAGAAACAAATACAGGAAGGTAAAGATATTAATTTAGCTGCACTTTTGATACCATATTTCAATTGTATGACCGATCAATCAAACAGCAATGCCAATTGTTGCAAAGAAAAACCAGACCCTCGTTTGAATAACGTTTTGAGCTTGTCACAATTCATCCAGGCATTTGGAATTTACAAAAATATCATGTGTATGGCACACCCACAGAGAAGACCCGAATTGGACTTGTATGAACGAGATATAATTGACATGTCGTCACGTTATGGCGGATCAGGATTTTATGAATACCATAAGACATTCTCCGCACAGGCAGCCGCTCATCTGAGGTTCAACAATGTGAAAGTAGATTGGTCATTCAGGAACAATACCTTGTTCTGTTCCATCTTCACAAATTATCGTGCCAATGCATGTACTTTGTGCGGTAGTACGCTGCATGCATCTCAGTTCTGCCCAAGACATGTGTATGACAAGGTGGTAACACCGCCCGAACATAACTCAATTGTTCCTCGATCAACTTTCAATGCAGGAAGTTCGACTGCTCGGCCTAACAGTAACACTGATATCTGGGGTCGTCAACGTTTAACTCACAATGGGAAGGAAATTTGTAATAATTTCAATTCCAACCGAGGTTGTGCCCTTCAGAAGTGCCGTAACATTCATGTTTGTTCATCGTGTAAACAAAATGATCATGCCGCGATCAAGTGCCAAACATCAAAAAACTGGCAGGGACAGCGGATTCCGACCTTGAGATAACAGCACCAAAAAGTCCGATAAACATTCAGCAGTTGACGGCAGAGTTACGGAATCATCCTGACAAAAACTTTACCACGTATCTTATCAACGGATTTGTTTTGGGTTTTGATACTGGCTTTGATGTACCAAAATTACCATATGAATGCAAAAATTTATTATCTGCAATAAGGCAACCTGACATAACATCACAGTTGATACAGTCTGAACTAGATAAGGGTTATTTGATTGGCCCATTTGATAAAAATCCATATTTACATTATCGTATTAGCCCGATTGGAATCGCTGAAGGAAAATACTCCGCAAAACAACGATTAATAGTGGATATGTCAGCGCCACATGATAATGCAATACACCCAAGTTTAAATGAACTTATTGACAAAGAAGAGTTTTCTTTAAAGTATGTGACTATTGATCATGCAATCAAACGAATAAAGCAATTAGGAAAGGGTTCAAATATGTCGAAGTTGGACGTGCGCGATGCTTTTAAGCAAGTTCCATTGCAGAAGAGACTATGGCCATTTCATGGGATTAAGTGGAACAATAGAGTGTATTTCTACACTAGATTGGTCTTTGGGAGCCGGAGTAGCCCGAAGATATTTGATTGCTTGTCTCGGGCCATCTGTTGGATCTTACAAAACAACTATGATATTAAACATGTGTTACATCTTTTGGATGATTTTTTAGCTGTCAGTTCACCGGAAGAAAATGCACGTCAAACTATGGATGTAATGCTGGCAGTGTTTGATAGACTTGGTGTACCGTTATCGCCATCTAAGACGATAGGACCGGTTACGGTAATAGAGTATTTGGGAATCATTCTTGACAGCATAAACATGGAAGCACGGTTACCTACGCAAAAATTAGAGAGGATAGCCAATATTCTACAAACCTTCTCCACAAAAAAGTCATGTACGAAGCGTGAACTATTAAGTCTTCTCGGACATCTCCATTTTGCATGCCGAGTAATCTATCCAGGTCGTGCGTTTGTGTCCTACTTGATAACTTTGTCTGCTTCTGTCAAGAAAATGCACCATTATGTCGCTATAACTGCAGCATGCAGATCCGATATGGCAATGTGGTTGAAATTCCTCAGGCAATGGAATGGCATTTCAATGTTTATGAATGATGAGCTTACAATGGCAGAGGACATTCAATTCTTCACGGATGCTACGCCAAAAGCATACGCTGGATACTACTGTGGGAAGTGGTTTCAGGGAGAATTCCCATCTGATTTTGTATCTGCGGACAGTGTGGCATCGATGGCGCTCTATGAATTATTCCCTATCGTTATGGCAGCAGTGCTGTGGGGTGATCACTGGGTTCAGAGAAGAATTGTGGTGAATTGTGACAATGCAGCTACGGTTGATATCATAAATAAGGGTCGCTCAAAAGTGTTGATCATACAGAAGTTTGTACGCAGATTAATCTGGTGTGCGGCAAAGGGTCAGTTTATGATTATCGCCAAACATATTCCGGGTAAATCAAATGTTATTGCGGATGCCTTATCACGTTATAACATGTTACAGTTTCGACGTGTTGCACCGGGAGCCGACAGAGTACCAGTGCCATGCCTCCCGGTTTCAGAGCTGCAGATGAACTAAAAAATGATGTTAAAGACTTGTGGATATCATCAGTGGCTCCAGCCACACATTCCATATATCAGACAGGTTTTCAGTGTTTAATACATTTTCTTATTATGTCTGGATGTATCATACCCCCCGATTCACTGCCTACTCTCACGGAGGATGTTCTTATATATTTTGTGACATATTGTCACAAGTCATTAGAGTTGCAGTGGGCCACTATTAAGGTATACCTGGCAGGTGTCCGATTCCATTACCTGAAGGCAGGTTTGGAGAATCCACTAGCTTCGGGGGACAGACTACAATGCATTCTACGTGGTATCAAACGTTCTCAAAAGACAAACTCTAATGCGCAGTTAAGACTACCGATAACTTTCTCAATTCTCAGTCAGATATGTGAATTGTTGAGTGCCGGAGTTTTCACACCTAGAATTGATATAACATTACAATGTATGTGCTCCTTAGCGTATTGCGGTTTTTTACGTTGTGGGGAGTTCACTGTGAAGTCCAACAATGCGTGTACATATTTGAAATGTAAAGATGTAATATTCGCGACAGATCAGTCTATGTTTAACTTGAAATTACATACTTCTAAGACTGATCCATTCAGACTAGGCGTTGACATACCATTTTATAGAAATAAGTCAAATACTTGGTGTCCTGTGTTACTAATGGACAAATACTTGCGCCAAGGTAGACATGTCTATGGATTATCTAACTTTCATATGAATGACCCACTGTTTGTGGATGAAGAAGGTAAACCATTTAATAGGACCAGATTTTTATGTTATCTGAAGCAAATATTGTGTAGGCTCGGTTATGATGAGAATAAGTACAATGGACATTCGTTTCGGATTGGAGCAGCGAGTAGTGCAGCGGCAGCAGGAATGGAAGATCATATGATTCAGACGTTGGGTCGCTGGTCGTCGTCATGTTATACGCGATATATCCGAGTGGAGCGGAGTGCCATCCAAACAGCACAGGCTCGGATGTGCCACAAACTACATTAACAGCATTAAAGGTATAAGCAGGGTAGCTCTATATTAAGACTTTTCCATATAGTGGTATCCTCTTTGGGGCACTCATTTGATATTTTTAGTAACATACATATCAATTCGTTTGGCTTTTTGCCCCATTTCGGATACAGTTATTTCGATCACCAATCGCATTTTTCCGGTGCTGCATCATTCGAACACTTCCTAGTCGTTCAAC
>JBEVXV010000286.1:0-5896 GCA_040505915.1 Sedimenticola sp.
ATGTAGTTCTATACAACTTCATATACACATGTTGATTGGTTGCGCATGCGTGAGCGTCAAACACGCATTGTGAATCCTGATTCCATATATTGGATTTAGTAAAGTTATATGTGATAAAATGTGACAATTATTCGATCTGGATGTATATAAGTGTTTGTGGAATTATATTGGAAGTTTCTGACGGTAACACTTTTTTGTGTATTTGTAATAAAACAATTTCAAATTGTGATATCGATAAAACACCTGAGAGATGTTCAGTGTACTATAACACATACTATGCACGTGCCCAACTAATCCGCCCTTCGGTCTACACTCGTGCGTAATTATAATTTCATCGGAGCGGCATAGTAGGGAGATTTTGTCCGGCTGTCCGTCACGCTCTGGTTGTTTCGGACACGTGACTTCACTCTTGGCTGGCGCGCACGGCACTCTGGTCAGTAGGCAGTGGTGTTGAAAGGGAACTAACTCTATTTATGTCACTGCATTCGCCATGGCCAGCCAATGTGACTTAGACGATCCTGACTTGACGGCGCTGAAATCCGTCGTTCGCAGTGAAACCAACGATGATAGCGTGTTTCAATGTGGTCAAGTACTTTCTGATACACTGTTGTTAAAAGATGGCCACCAATACAGTGCCGATAACTCGGGATTCACATCTCCGCTGGGCGGAATACCGGATTCCTATAAGACTGAACGCGAGCTATCCACATATCGTTTGGATGATACCGTATTTGATAGACTTAACTTGGAGCTACAGGGTATGCCAAGGGCCCTTTACATACAGAATCTCATACAGTTATGCAATGGGTGTGATGAAACAGTAATGAGATTCCGTATGGAGATGGCCCTGACTGCCAAACATTGTGAGTCGGGACCGACGGGTAACCTGATAACGCGTAAACGGACAAAGGCGGGAACAGTGATCGAGAAATATGCAGCAGACTGTTTCGCATTGTATGAATATATTAACGGAAATCGAAATGATGTTGATGAACTATTCAAGCCAGCTACACGACGCGATACCTTAGTCGCCATTGACAATCCATGCGATAACGCTGCACTCTGGGCAGAAATCAACAGCATGAAAGCTACAATTGTGACATTATCCACAGACGTTAATACTCTCAAGGCATTGATGAGAGAGTCTTCATCATCACTTAAGGAATTAAATGCGACTATGACACAAGAGATACATAGTATTAATGGAGAGTTGTTGAAATGTAAAAATAGCGTTGACGAGAAAATGAACACTCCCGGAAAACAGAAGTCGTCTTCAAATTCATTGTCACAAAGTCTGTGCAATCTTTCTGTGTTGGTTAAACAATTGGAAACACACAAAACATCATTTGTTGCGAAATTATGTGATATCGAGACACATCTCCGTGACAATACAAACTGTATTGAACATTTAAATGATGACACTGTCTCTGGGAATAACAATGTTAAAACACAGGTTAAGGATGTTAGACAAATGATGCTCGATGTTGAAACGTCAATCAAGAAAAACAACTCTGTTGCTGTTGACAACGAAAAAGCATTAACTGAGATGAAAAGCACGGTTAAGACGGTGGCAAAAGCAGCCTCACATGCGGAATCCTTGTCATATATAAACGAGAAGCAAGTATCCGAGGTTTCCCATAGTATCAAAAAGATTGAACAAAACGTAAATGCCATTGGTTTATCGAATATTGAGATGTGCTTCAAATCGTTCTCAAATGACATTTCGGTGAAACTTGATAAAGTTTGTGAAACGGTGGTACAAGTCGCAAACGGGCGTTCAGCTGAATCCCACGATGACATACAGCCAAGTCGAGCCATTATGGAATCTCCGATGCAATCGCCACAGTATATTGCTCAGAATTTGTTCCAGAATACAAGCACGAACCGCTTCTTCAGACCACGTGACTTGGACACGACCAGTAATTACAAAGCCAAATTGTTAAATGACCCTGAAAATCCAACTGACGTATTAAGAAACAGTAATATTTTGACGACCGATACAAGTCGGTCGGTTGTTGATACGCTGTCTGGCCAACAAATACCAGTCGTGTGTGCAGGCACTATCGGAGAGCCAGATTATTCTGGTGCTAAATATCGTCAAGATCTCGGCAAAAGTGGTCTAACGGGTTTTAGGGGTGTTCAACGTAAAAAGATTGCCAAGTTTTTTGTCGGTGGAATAGACCCAGACTGTAATGAAAGTGATTTGAAAGAGCACCTAAAACAAAATGATGTTAAATGTGTTCGCGCGACTGTGTTTAATAGTCGTTTGGACGATTCCTTATGTGCGCAAATCTCTATCTGGGAAGAACACGCGGGCCTACTGTCTGATCCAAACTTTTGGCCACCCGGTACGACGTGCAGGAAGTGGTTCGTTAGGACTACCAATGTGAGCGACGGGCGGAACAATACTACCAACCCCTATGGCGACGAACACTAAACTCAACCTAATGACTTGGAATTCCACTGGCATTATGAGTGGTCTACCTTACCTTGATAGCGAACTCACAAACAGAAATATTGATATCTGTGGTATATCAGAGCACTGGCTGTTACCGGAAAATAGTTGTATATTGAACAGTTTCAATATCAACTATTGCAGTTCTGTCGTCACATCCGTCACACACCGTCTTAATAACCGGCGCATCGGCAAAGGTGGAGTTGCCTTTCTGTGGCACAAACGTTTAAATGCTGCTATTGAAACTTTTGAAATAAATGACCGCATTATAGTCCTGAAGCTGTCACTGCCTAACTCAAATCTGTATGTGATACAGGTTTATTTGCCCACAACCCGGTATCCACTGTCAGTGTTTAAAGACTACGTTGATAAAATTCATGAGCTGTGCTCTACATACTCAACAGATGGCCGAGTTGTCATACTAGGTGATTTTAACTGTGCAATAACTAACTCGCTCATTGACTCGTATACACGTGCGACCGGCAATTACAGTGCCCGACAACGGTATTTATCTAGTGTCTTGAGTAATCAATACATGCAGGCGGTAGATATGCTGGATTTATGCGAAGGGCCAAGTTACTCATTTATCCCATATAATGATGGTAACCCGAGTTCTATTGACCATATATGTGTGCATGAGACACTATTATCAGACGTTATCCAGTGCAGTGTTAGTGATGATGCACCTCTAAACATTTCGCGACACCTACCACTTTTTATGACTATTCAGTTACCATCCGCACAGTCATACACGTCTGTTATACCAGAAGGCGGCTGTGCTAAATCATCTTATAACTGGTCTAAGCCTAATGAACGTGAACAATACCGGCTTAAATTGTCGAACCAGCTTCAGGCGGTTACCTTTGACTATACTAACGTGGATAGCACATACGACTCAATTGTTCAATGCATAAATGTAGCGGCGGAAGAGTGTGTGTCAAAACGTGTTTTCAAGCCTTACCTTAAGCCTTACTGGAATAATGAGCTAAAACGGTTGCACGCAGTCAACCGTCAGAAACGCGCTGTGTGGATTAATAGTGGTCGACCGAGAAGTAACGACTCGCCATCATATCGAGATTATAAGGACGCTAAGCGCCAGTTTCGGCAGAAAATGAGAATGTTTGCTAACGAGTGGTTAACTAATGAACACGATAAACTTGATTCACTCGCGGAGATTGACCAAAACTCGTTTTGGAAAGTGGTAAACGCAAAACGCTCCCGCAAACCGGAAGTACCATGTAAAGGGATGGCATTTGACGGGCGAGTGGTAACGGAACCGACGGAATTAATTGCCGACTGGCGTGACTATTTTTCTAATATTTACAAATTCACAGAAGATTCGGTGTTCGACGACAGCCATAGGCAAACAATTAACACGACAGTAAACAGCCTGCTTGACAAGAACTGTACGAACAATGCAAATTCGCATATAATATCCTGTAAAATCACGCATGCATACTTATATCGAGCCGTTTCGTCCCTCCCTCTAGCCAAGGCTGGTTGTCTTGACAACGTGGTGTATGAACACATCAAATATGGTGGACACGTATTACATTCGATGTTATTGAAGTTGTTTAATAACATACTTGAACAAGAACGTTTTCCGCAAAAGTTTAAAGAAGGTCTGATAATTCCATTACATAAAGGTCATAACAAAACACTATCTGATCCCAACAACTACCGTGCGATTTCCCTTATGCCAGTTATTTCAAAGTTATTTGAGAAAATAATTCAGCTGCGGATTAATGACTCATCTCTCCTGGAAAAAATTCACCCACTTCAGCATGGATTCCAGCGTAAGAAAAACTCAAAAATGGTATCATTTATTCTACAGGAAAGTGCATATTTTTGCAAAGAACGCGGCAGTGAACTATACGCATGTTTCATGGACGCTGAAAAGGCCTTCGACCGTGTCTGGATTAATGGTTTACTATACAAACTATCCCTACTCGGAATTAATGGTAAAGATCTCCGAATCATTTCCAATATGTACACCGATATGACAAGTCGCGTTCTATATGGTGGTTACGTTTCTGATTGGGTACGAATCGAACAAGGCACGAGACAAGGGGGTATTACGTCACCATTTTTCTACAGTGTATTTTTGAACGATCTACTAGACTTACTGGACAAAAGCGGCTTTGGACTAAAAATAGGTGATGTTCATTTTCCGGCACCCACACAAGCCGACGATATTGTGCTACTATCAACAACAAAACACGGAATTGACAAAATGCTGAATATATGCCGGAACTTTAGTGTCAAATGGAGATTCCGGTATAATACAGAGAAGTGCAAAGTGGTTGTATTCAACGAGTCAAAGCGCAAATTTAATGGCCATAACCGAATCTGGAGATACGGGTCTTCGCTGATTGACGACGTTCCCGTCTACAAGCACCTTGGGCTACTACAAACAAAACGGATTTCCTCCCCGGGCGACATAGACTCGGTCGTTAATGCAGTACGTGGAACATTTATGGCACTGTCTAACGTCGGTGTACACTCAAGCGGCTTAAACCCACTTACCGCTATGAAGTTATACAAATCGATAGTGCTGCCTCGGGCGTTATTTGGCTGTGACCTATGGAACGATATAAGTGTCGTGAATATGAAAAAACTTGAAACTATTCACCATTTTTGTTTAAAATACATGCAGGGATTTAGAAAATTGACTAGAACAGACGCCGTACTAGGCATGTTGGGAGAAACTAGCATTGAGGCATACATCGATTTGCAGAAACTAAACTTTCTGTTTTGTTTATGCAATTCTGATGCAAATTCAATTGTTCGATATATGTTAACGCAACGTATCTTCCAGTATCGCCTACTCGGCTGTGTGATCCATAGGTTTATCCCAGACATTACAAGGATAATGCACAAATACGGATTAATTGATTACTTAGATACATTTGTAAAAAATAGTCAATTTCCAAGCCGATATGAGTGGAAACGCATCAGTAAATCCGCTATATTCCGTGTAGAAGAACAATCATGGCAGGAGCGTATGTCCAGGTCGCCAGTTTTCGACACCTTTCGACAGGTTCAAACTGAGTTGTCTCCCTCTAACATATGGACGACCTCTCTCAAAATGCCCGGAACACTCCCTGTATCGCAACATTTGGCTAGACTGTGCACATTTACTAAAAGTACATTCCATGATGAAATTATATGCCCCAGATGTTGGTCGATTTGTGATAATGAATTTAAGCACTTGGTAGTTGAATGTGGTGACCTCGCTGTTCGGAATATCGTCTCAAAGTTTTGGCGCGATTTGCGTCAGAAATTTGGGACTGGGGCTTATGATTTCATCAAAGCATGTGACACTGAAAACTTGATCATCTTAATGTTTGGAGGAAATACAGAATCAGTAAAGGCGAGCTTTCGGCTTCATAATATTGATCACGTAGATGCGTACTATTACCAATTTATTTCATTTTGTGC
>JBEVXV010000287.1:0-4678 GCA_040505915.1 Sedimenticola sp.
TTTGTTAAAAGTGATATTGAATGTGATTTTATATAATTAGAGGTCACTGAATCCGAAAAATTATGTTCCCACTCTCAATTTGTATTATTTCACCTTGAAAATTCAAATTCAAAATGGCCGCCAAAATACTCAAATTTATATAATAATATGTTACAATATTTTCGCATTTCGTCACTTGGTACTGTGAAATGATGAAATATAATGGTAAATTTTGTATGGTAATAAAATATTAAAATATAGTGTTGAACTAAAATCCAAGATGGCCGCCAATATGACTGTCATTCAGACAAAATGAGGAAGGTTAAAAAGAAATATGGTTACACAAATATACTATTTTATACTGAAATAGATTTTAGTTGTCAATGTGTCACAAACAAATACATTTGGAATATTTGCTGTAATAGATTAAGGTATATGTCGTAGTAATAATAAAAAAATAATAAAAAGTTGCGAAATAACCAAGGCGGAATGCTATTTTGCATTTGTTCTGCAATGTTCACCAACATTTTAGACATCATTTCCGGAAAAAGTACCCACATTTTTCTAAACTGTCGCATTGAAGTTAAGGGGCGACTTGCTGCACCAGGAAGGGCATAGTGAATTATCTGTATCCCAAGAACATGCTACCAAGTGCATACCAGATAGTGTATACATGTTTCTGCAATTTATTTTTGGTGGAGAAGAGCGACTTGAGAATGATGAAGATTACAACAATTGAGCCGTGAAATAAAAATGTTCATGGTCCAGGACATGGTATACGGATTGGGTAACGGTAGCAATTAACACCCAAGCACACCGGACTAGGTTGTACATTACACCAGGCAACTCGTACCAAAAAAGCTTGTACAACTTTTTCATAAAGCTGAATACACAATTAGTTACTGTCAGATACGTCGAAATGACACAGCTTTAGCTCAGCAAACGTTGGAATCTATGGATAATGAAAGTGGTGCGGTTGTACCATGTAACATTAATGTCGGGGAATTTGTTCATTTTACTGCCCACAATATTGATATTAATGATGGTACACTGGATTGAAAAAACACAGCATGCCACTCAAATGGCTGCCTGGCAAACAACTGGGTCTTCAACCTTTATACATGATGACCTCAGACCATCTACGACAAAAACTAGAAACACCAGATGTGATGAACCTTTTACAGTCCTTGGAGATAAGTAGACCACGATGTATTGACAGGTTTTGAGCCTTATAATGTATGTGAGCCTGCGAAAGAACGTTCGACCGTTGAAGTCTTCCCGATTAGGCACTACCAGCAATTCACGAATGAAGCACATGGACTGCGTTTAAAAGACGCTCCATCGATACAAACATATACAAACAGCTATGTTTAAGCCAATTATACATGCTCAAGCACATGAATACAATATATTAAATACAGCTGCGAGGCGATGTATGTACGTCTCTAAACAACTAGGTTAAACATATACGGTTATAACTATAGATGAGGCATCATATAGTACATGTATATTGGTCTAAACAATATTTATTTACTATTTTACACATGTTATAATAATACATAGTTACAAGAAATACATTCAGTAAATAGGATTGAAAACCAATGAGAAAGCTTATGTGAATTTCTCTCCTACATGTATGTTGATGGAACTTAAGTGGGAAACTCTAGTATGCAATACATTTATAGTTCGCCTTGGTGGACTCCACACAGCTATGGCGTTCAGTAATTTGAAAGTATAGTGAGAGTTCTGGATTGATTGACAGCCGCGTGGATAGAGAGCGGCTTACTATGTCCTGTCACAGCAGAAAAGGTACTAATTGGCAAAGAATATGCCAATGGTATAAGTAGACTGGTATGCATACACCAAAGTTGTCATGACAGGCCTTGTAGCATTTGTTGATGAAAACCCACCTATCAAAATGTCTGCAAAAGCATGACGATTTGTTTCATGAAATCGTACAGGGTGACATAGAGGATCTTAATAAATATATGAGAACAGAGAACTTTCAAAGCATTATGGAACGATTTGCAGACGATCTTGGGCAGAAACTACAGATAGAAATACTGGTGGCAATATATGCAAATGTTTTTTTGTTTTGTTAATGTTCACACGTGCACAGCGGGAGGGCATTTTGGACCTAATCACATGTATTCATTCAAGAGGATGATGCCATTTTTTCTGTTTGTACAATCATACAAACTTTTCACGATGGGGTACTGTATACCTTTCAGAAATGGCTAATACTCCAGAAGACGTACCTGTATAATTTCAAAAGGGAAACATTGTTTTTAAAGGATCGGCAGGAACATTCAATGCAGTTGACACAGGCCAAGGGCAAGAGTGGATGAATTATACTTGAAAACAAACATCAGGTGGTATTATAGAAATCATGAAAACACCAACATGGCTGAAGAAAAGCTATACCAAGTTATTGAAATATTTGGGGTATTTTCTGACATGAGCAATGTGTCATTTCAGGCCATATCAACAAAGATTATAGCTACCCATCAAATTGAAGACTCACTTCTATCAGCAGAGAGAGAGAAGGAAAACATCAGCTGAAGACATTTGTGGACTGACTTCTTCCAAAGGACTCAAACAAGCATACATATTTTTATCACCCGATCAAACGAAACAACATCCTAACTTTCATATCTCTATAATTATGAAACCCAACAGCCATCCAAATAAAAAAGAAAAACAAAGCAATAGGAAGACAGACAGGAGTATTTTCCAGCGTTTACTGACCGCATATAAAGAAGATCTGTCGGTATTTTACAGATTCTGAAACACGAACTGTTGCCTGTACCGCTGTCACCTGCAGAGATGAACGGCACATTGAGGTATGGTAACAAGGCCATACATGCGGACGTATTGACAGACGGTATAACAGTACCAGAGTCTGTCTCAACAACCGGAAAGTCCACTATTGTTATCGATGGACAGGCATTGGTCATGATTATTTGGAAAACGCCTGGTCTGAATACATTTGGTGACTTCTCCAATAAGTTTAGTGACAGTGTTTTTCCCACGACAGACTGCATCATCGCATTGCTGTCGTGTTTGACAGATATCGATCTGACTCTATCATGCTCGTCCCATCCGTAAGGTAGTCGAAAGTCGGGATGTTTGTCTACCGGCAAAACAAATATTTCATTGCTCTAGGGCTAAGGCGACAACAAGGCAGACCTCGCAAGGTTTCTATCTAATGAATTGATAGAAAGAGCACCAGACACAAAACATGTTGTTGTTGCAGGGGGTTTCGAGTGTGAAAGTTCAATCAACTAAGCCGGAGGATACCGCACAGTTACAATCATCACATGAAGAAGCTGACACCAGATTAATACTCTATGCTATTGGTTGTAAAACTGACGCTGTCGTCATCTTCACACGTGCCACAGACGTCCTTCTGTTGCTTTTAGCATATAGAGACAAACTGAAAAATTACATGACAGAGGCAAAATATCCATGATAATCACCGAACACGAATACCAGAAAAATATGTATTGCAAGTGCTGCTTTATTGTACTTGTTAGTTTCTGTCATGGACTGTTCCAGTAATGTTACAGTCCGCGACACAAAGTCGTCTTGTTTGTGGATGATGGCTGGGACCTTACAGAAGAAAACGTTCATACCGGTGAAAACAGTAGCAGCAACACTTTCGCTGGAACAAATTGAGTCAGTTCTAGAATTTCATGCGTTGACAGGATGTGATTCGACATTGCCAAGCCAGTATTACCAGCACCAGAATTACATGTGTGGCGGAGGACAGATGATGGATTAGTACCCGAGCTAAGTTTGAACCCCATACCTGATTTATGTCTGGAAATCATTACATGTCACTGTGCAACTGGGTGAAATACTCTACAATGCAAGTGCAGAAAATTGAATCTGATCTGTTCAGGAGCATGTGGTTGCCATAACAAATCAAGAAATCAATGTGTAAACGTTCCGGCTAATTAGAAATACAAAATGTAACTAATTCGAATGTTGTGGAGGCCATTTTGAAATTTTAAATAGAAATGACCCATCTCTGAATATAGTAGTCATAAATGTCGAAAAACCATCACATATGTAAAACAATTTAAACTATTCAGTAAAATACTAAACTTATCTTTATGTTTTCGTTATAACCAGATAAATGGCGGCCATCTTGGATATGCAGAAACTGACATGGCTGAATGAGTTATTTCAGCAAGCTCAATTTATTCGAGAAAATTCACATCCCCGTTTCTAGAGAGGAAATACTATACTTCTAAACTATTTGTTGGGTAAAATAAGTTGGGGTGTTATTTTTTCGAGTTTTATGGCGGCCATTTTGAATGTGTGACATGTCTGTGTGTGCGGAATCACGTATAATATATGTAGGCAATGAAAACATGCAAGCAAAACGAATATTGTGGGCATTAACATGCTATACATCGTTTGATTTGTATTTAGAATAAGTTTTTCTTTATAATCACGTATATGGCGGCCATCTTGGATTTTGAAGGAAAAGTAGCCTGATCTCAGAGTGGGAACATGGTTTTTTGAATTCAGCATACTCGAATTATGTAAAATCACTCATGTTCCCACTTTTAACAAGAAATGCCTCCGGATGTTTAGTTTACTGAAATATCGTCCAGTCTGTATAAAAACCTATTTGAATAAATATAAAGCGCTTCGGAATATTGTGCATATATGTTTGGAGAGTAGGTAA
>JBEVXV010000288.1:0-5092 GCA_040505915.1 Sedimenticola sp.
CACTCGTTTATATAATTGCACCTCCAACATGTAAATGTCATTTCTCCTGTATGTGTATACATACACTATAGGCCATCTGATGATCTACTGGATTGGAAATGCAAAATGGCTGTCTATAGGGATGATATTTAACTAAAATATGATCAAGTATATCACTGAAGTACACCAAATGGATATGACTAGATACACCTTTGACAAGATTAATCACTTAAATTCAGTATGTTAATATTATACATGGACACCAGACATTGTCTTATGTTAACTGTTACCTAACCATGATTTTGACAGCTGCTGCCTTGTGATTTGTGACAATAGATGACACACTTAACCCCGGATTTCTTGCACTGACACCGCATGGTATCACACATTCCACTACATTTGCACGTCGATAGCATGTTGGTAGGTAAGGGCTTCATGCATTTCGATGGTTTGAGTGTGCCTCCGTTACTTTCCCATCCATACTGACAGCAATCTAGGCGACATCCTTCCCGGCCAACAACCCCACGAATCACGTAATAAGATCGTGTGATGTGTCCACGTACAACACTCGACGTCGGCGGCATATTGGTCATGGCAGTAGGAGTAGAGGCATTGATATGAACCTCTAGACGCAATTGATCAAACGTTTTTGCTGTCGGTTTAGATCTAGCACCTGCCCAAACCCGCACAAGGTACTCTTCCACGTGTGAGATTTCCTTTTCTTGGAGCTCGTCTCTCTCTGCAAACGCTTCCAGATATTCAATCGGACTGCAGTGCATCGCTGCTAACTTGGTACCGATCCTGCTAGTGACATCGTCACCAGACAGCACGTGAGCTTTCACGATAACACGACAGAGAGGCTCGCCCATACGTTCAGCCATGCGGTGTAACGGAATCAGCCGTCTCTTTTCACCTGTACCGAACTCTACATAGAGCTCCTTCAAACCATCGCGGGGTAGCATATGAATGAAGCGGAGCATGCGTGCAACTGTGTCTGTGTCATTTGAGATAACGACTAAGCGCTGACAGCCATTGTTGACTGCCCAGATTGCATGAGGTATGAGCCTGTCATCTGCTTCTTCGATCCATCCAGCCAGTTCAGGAATCACAACGGGACTTTCCGTCTCTGTACTGCAAAGGAGGGCTGGGACTTGTTCCTGGTCCAATACCATGCCACTTAACACTATTGGTACGTACAGAGGGCGAGCAGCCACTACAGTCCGAACAAGTTGCATCAATTGTATCTTGTTGTCAGACGACACCCAAAACTTCTCCATCTGCTGTGGAATTGGAGTGGACTCATCCAACACAGACAGCTCTACCGATCCGACATTGCCTGCTCGACGAATCCTCTCTCCCTCCTTCACTGACTCATCGATGTAGCTGTCAAATATGATGTGGAGAGCTTCACTTGATCGAGATACTGCCAATCCGGCCGAAATTACCTTTTTCACAACCCCTCCGAAATTGCCAAACTGTGATAGATTCGGATACTGCCTGACCTTTGACATAAAGTCAATCAGGGTCACTGTTTTCAAGTCATCGTGTGACATGTCTCCATCCCCAACATCGTCTGTGATATACGCCTCCAGCACGTTCATGAGTTTGCTTTTGTCTGGTGTGGCCGAAGTGAAATCACCATCAAACAGAGGGCTGGTGGGGAGGTGATCATGCGTGAACACTTCTTCGAGGGTCATTCCACGTTCCCGTGCGATTTCGATGTCCCGCTGGGCAGCTGCAAGCACTTTTGGCGTGGTGGTACATGCTGTTGTACTCGTTTTGCTGTCCATGACAGAGTCAAACTTCGGGAGGTTACGCTTCGGGATTGTGACTGCAAGCTTCTTTGTCTTGAGAATAAATCTCTCCCGCCTGTACTGGTTGTAGGCATTCTCTCCATTCTCGAACACCTTCAGAAGTCTATTTGTTATCTCGGCATTGACAACTTGTTCAGTAACAAAGTTGTGCAGCCTGATACCTGGCGCTGTGATAATGAATGGATTTGCTCGGGCTTGCATAAAGTCGAGAAGTCGGGACACATTGCCATCGAAGGCCACAGCTTTGTTTCCTCGAAGCTCGTGGTGCAAGCAGGTCTCCTGATGTTACATTACCCGCTCATTTGTGAGTTCACGGAAGTTGTTTTGTATCAGCAGAATCTCGTGGAAGATCAGCTCCCACTCAACCACCACTGCTGAGTTTCTTGTCTGGCCGACAATGCCGCCCTGACTTTTTGATGCTCGCTGGATGGATTGCTCCAGTTTCATATCTGGCGCTACTGCGTTGAAGCTGCCCACATGGTCTCGCACTACGAACTCGGACATCATGAAACGACGGTAGAGCTCTGGATGTTCCGCCTCTAGCACCATAATTTTTTCCAGGTAGTAAGAGCCATAACGCAGATAATTAACTGCATCAAACTCCTGGAAGATAGCCATGGAGGATTGCACACAGGCGACATGCACTGACCACTGTCCTTCGCGATCTGCGGCGGTGAGACACTTGAGTATGTCGATCATCTTCTTGATGTTCAAGTTGAATGCTGCCATCTCAGACTTTTCTTGGCACTCCGCTAAGAACGTGTTATATTTGAGTAGCAACGGCTGTATAGCTTGAAACACCTGTGGAAAACTTGCACGTGCACCTTCTGCGTTTTTCTCAGACAGAAGCACCCGTAGCTGCATCAGATCATCAGTGAGATCCGCGTCGTTAGCGAGGAAAAATGCCTCCCAACTGAGTGCATCAATCACCTCAACAATCATCAGCATGCCTTGCATCGACCTGTAGTAGTGACTTCCGCTTAGAACAGAAACCAGAGTTCGCTTCCCGAAGATCTCCTCTTCGATTAGGGCATCGTCCATGCCACTCCCTGTGATGTAGCGACCGATGCAGCGTAACAGAACCTTCGCGAAGTGAAACCCCCAAAGCATACAGTATATGTCCGCAAATGTCTCTGGCTCTGCCATGAGAATATCCGCTACCGTGTGAAAAACACCTTCATCACAGAAAACTGGCATCGTCGGCTGGGACAGTTGTGTTCGGACACTTTGCAAGTTGACTAGAGCTTTCCTCACAGTGGCATAATCAGTCACCGGGGAGGGAATAACTGGCAGGAAACCCACACGCATCAAAGGAACATTCGCGGTGCTGATGAGAGCATGAATTCCTCCCCAGGTAGGTAACCCCGCGTGAGCCGCATCGGGAATACCAACACGAATTAGAGAAATCACTTGTTCAGTCTTGCGGGCCTCCTCGAGAGCTGAGTGGCATATTGACAAATGGGTGTCCTCTATTGTCTTGAAGTCTTGAGGGAGCGACGGCCGAACTACAGGTTTCGGATGAATGGGAACCTGCTGGCAAGGCAGCTTGTCGTGCATGATACAGGCGGACTTTGAGAGGCCTGTACTAGAAACTGATGGCTTGCTATTCGGGGCCGTCAGTGCTTCTTGGAAGATTACAGTAACTGTGTCATGCGAACTCTCAGTCCCTGACAAAGATGACTTGTCTGCGAAATCAGCGTTGTCGATAGCAGCAATTGTGAAAGCATCATTACGAAATGTGCTTGGAATCTGTGTGCCCTTCTCTTTTGAGGACTCAATGGCATAGGATGCCAGCAGCCGCCTAGATCTTCTTACATCTGTGTAACTAGTGGTTACCCCAATGCGGTTAGTGGATGTCAATAGTTCGCGACTGCGCCCCTTTGCATACTGATGCTGCGCTAACATGACGTGTAGAGGAGTTTTCTTGGCACCGTGGTGCTTTTGATAGAACATTATCTGGAATAGACAGTAAAGCTGGCAGTGCTGGTGTTTAACTGCCCACTCAATTTCGTCAGCACTAGAATCATCTGTATCATCCACGTTTTCCGCGTCATCACTATCGCCGTCGTCGGACATTTGCAACATATCTATGCTTAGCATTCTCGATTTCTTAATGCCAAACAAAGATGCAAAGAATGTGAGGAAGGATTCAGGCATATGTGTTTTCTTCCAGGATTCCATCAGTTCTGTGCCGTCACAAAATTT
Source organism: Sedimenticola sp. (assembly GCA_040505915.1). Taxonomy (GTDB): domain Bacteria; phylum Pseudomonadota; class Gammaproteobacteria; order Chromatiales; family Chromatiaceae; genus Vondammii. The sequence continues at coordinate 3,999 of JBEVXV010000288.1, forward strand.
ATCCTCTAGCTTGAAGTCCACATTTCTCAACACCTGACCCAGCATTTCTCCTGCACTTCTCACTACATCAAGATTGCGTAGCTTTGTCGCAAGTGTATCTTCATCAATATCCGACGAATAGACCAGTTGTGACTGGTTTGCACGGTTGCTTTTAGTAAATTTGATATTTTCACCATACCGCTCAATCATAAGGTTTTTCACTTCGTTGTTGTACACCTGAATACTGTCCGTTTCGTCCATACTCATCAGAAATTCCCTGATATCAGTGAGAGCCAGAGCATAACCATCTGTAATAAGAGTATCAATATGTTCAGCAGCTTTTTGGAACAGAAGACGCTTCTGGGACAATGATGTGTTGCCGTCGCCCTTTTCAGATGAGGAAATGTCTCGCTGGTACTTCGTTAAGTAGTTTTCCAGACATACTTTATGATAGTATATATCTGCGGCAAAAACGTCCGAAACTGTATCTAGATCTGCTGTCTTAACTCGAACATCATCGTTGAAATGTTTTGTGGCATCTAAGAATGCCTGTGCCCTATATAAACAGCGTTCCCAAAACATGCAGTGGGTAACGGCAGTGTATACATACCGGTGAAAAGCCATACACGTGTCACAAATCGTCCTCCATATATGATTCCTCGTCCAATATGACTTGAAATGGAACAAAGATGTATCGGGCGTGTCAGGCAGGTCAATTACAAGCGGAATTGATACCAAGACTGGCTGTTTATGTGTTCTACATCCAAAGTTATGAATACATATCACCTCCGTGGCGGCCATCTTGGATTTCACGCTCCAGTGACTTCGTGCCACAGATTTTCAAAAAGCACCTTCTGAAGTCTTGACACAGAAGGTGTGTGGAAAGCAAATCCAAAGAGAAACTGCGTATACCTCCGTTTTTTGGCGGGTCTATAGGCCCGAGCCTGGACTAATTCAGGCTTTTGGAGAAATATTCTTTATTGGATTATGTGAATTCCTATATCACAAGTGGTAATTTGGTATCGATTTATACATGGAAATACACGTTGAACAGGGCTGTGAACACTTACGGTGAATTAAGGTGGCAGGAAAGAATGAGTACCGATACTACGTTA
>JBEVXV010000289.1:0-4028 GCA_040505915.1 Sedimenticola sp.
AAAAACACTTTACACATATACATACCACAAGGATGCACTACATACCAAGTTTGAAGCCTGCATGTGTTACGGTTTAAAACTTTTACGAGTTGCAAAAATAAACGTGACTGACAAACAGCCGTGACGAAAACAATATACCCATTTTTTTCAAAAGGTTGGTACACACCCTCAATTGCGATTGTATTTAATTATAATGAGCTGTGATATTATCGTGATAAAAACGTGTTTTAAAGTATTGTTTTATGGATGTTTATCGAGGATTATATTTTTAAAGGTACATTCTTAATCTTTACAAGTCTGAATCTGTGATTTGATGTGTATTTGGAGATATATGCACTTTGTTTACATCGCTCGATAATCCGACCATACCCCACCCATCCATATAGACGTTATTGGACATACACCTGGCGCTGGCCGCTCACTCCGTCACGCTCTGGTGAGCACTATATGCGGTATACACGGCTTAGCTGTGTAGTGGATTATATGTAAACTCAGCATATTCGGAGATTCGTGAGGGTCTGGACAGAGGGGTATATTACTATGGCACAAGTGATCGATTCTTCGTTGGAAGTACTATCTGGAACTTCAAGCACAACGTCAGCCAGCGGGTCGCCGAATGTGCCTGGCGTAGCTGGAAGCTTGAGTGAGGCAGAAGCGTACGTTGATTCCATCATGGCGCCACAGCGTGTGATACGCATTGACACAGACATTGATAGTGGTATTGGGAGTGCTAGCGTCAATAGGAAACGTCATTTATCGCTGCCATCCGCTTGTGACACTGCTACGAAGAAACCGAAAAACAACAAACAGCAAAACAATCGGGCAATATCGAAGGCTAAACGTACACAAAACGAACCTACAGCGGCAATGAGCCCGGTGACAGTTTCGACTAAATCCCCGGTCCCGGCGCCGAGAGCATCAGTTCACAGTAAACCGAGCCTTGTCGTCACTGCCGCTACAGTACATAATGACGCAGATACTGACGTGAAAACCATTTTAACCAAAATATCAACTGACATGTTGCTTATGTGGGACTCACTCACGGAAAGAATGAATAGCCTGGAGAGCAATCTAGAACAAAGGTTAACACAGAAAGTAGCGAACCTCCTCGACAAGCGTATTAATACGGAGATGAAAACTATGAAACGTGACATTGATGAACGTATGTCAACACTGCGTGCGGATGTTTGTACTGATATTGATGAGCTGTCTTCTCAAATAGCCGATGTCAAGGTATCAGTTCAATCATTCCAATCAGCACAGTCCACCCATGGGAAGTCTGGCCCACGTGAGGCAGAGAACAACATGTGCGTTATTCTCAGGAATTTGCCACAGACTGATAATGAAAATGTGATGAACGAAGTTAATCGCCTAATCAAAGACGGCCTTCAAATAAAAGATGTAACGGTGTCTTCTGCAGACCGCAAGGCAAGTGATACACGCTCCAGGCCAGGTGTGGTGGTTGCAGTCTTCAGATCCGTTGAAGCAAAGCAAACATGCATGGACAAAAAAGCTAAATTGAGGGATAATAACAGGTATAGAAATGTCTACCTACACCATCACCAATCTCGTGAGGAGCGGCTTATGGCATCCAATTTTCGAACTGTACTAGATGCTATCCAGAACAATCGTAGCGACATCACACTGCGGGGGTCACGAGTAATTAGGAATGATCGAGATTTTAATGACCGCAGGCGATCCAGTGAACAGGGTCAGACAACGCGCGATTCAGACTCAAACAGAGACACTCGCCAACGCGGTACTGACTATGGGCAGCGACACACCAACAATAGTGACAATCACGATAACAGAGTCAACAATGACCACCGCGACAACCCGAACCATCGCGACAACCATGACCATCGCGAAAACTTTGACCGTCGTGACCATAATGATCGCCGTGGCAACAGTGATAATCGCAATACTCATGACAATCGCGACAACCATGTCAACCGCGAGAACACTGATAACACGGACTACCACACTAATACGCGGTATGGTGGCCAGCAGACGCGACGAGGCGAGAATCGTCCATGGAACGTCAACCGACGCGGTATGGGGCGCCATCGTAATTAGCTATTAACTGGCTTTTGGAATGTAAACGGTTGGTCGATTAATGAAATGTCTGACAATGCTCGTGTACGTTCGGCATGCGTTCAGTTTTTAGACTGTGATATAATTGGCATCGCTGAATCTCACTTACGTGCTGATTCTGAGTTAACTCTAGATGGCTATAAGTGGTATGGGAACAACAGGAAGAGTGTGCATCTAAGAGCCAGAACAGGTTCTGGAGGTGTCGGTTTCTTTGTTAGTAATACTTGCCTGGGCGAGTTCCACGTACAGGTACTTGATGCTAGCAAAGAAGGCATATTTTGGATAAAACTTAGAAATAAAAATACAAATGTTTGTATAAATGCATGTGTTTGTTATTTACCCCCACACGGGTCATCACGCCAATTGGATGCACACGCTTTCTATGATTCCCTTTTAAGTGATATATATATTTACCGCAACTCGGGAACTATCATGATATGTGGTGATTTTAACAGTAGAGTTGGTGATAATGATGATTTTATTGTTGGTGTCGATGATTTTTCTCAAAGACAAGTTGTGGATTTTAATACTAATGCATATGGTGATATTTTAATCGAATTTTTAATTAATAGTAACTTTTGTATATTAAATGGTCGCCAGTCTAGCAAAGACGACTTCACGTCTGTCTCCACGAAGGGTAAGGCTGTGGTGGATTATTGTTTGGTAAGTCAATCTGATATTTCCTCATTCAACAACTTCGTTGTTACTAGAGCGTCCGACCTTATTTCCAGCTGTAGTTGTCTGGAGTCTGTTGCTCCCTCATCGATTCCTGACCACTCTGCTCTTACTTGGAAAGTAGAGTGCGGATTATTTGCTGATCGAAATGAGGAAAGTCAGAATGTGACTGGGGAATTTGTCAAATATGACGTGTCTCATATGCCTTCAACATTTATGCAAGACGCATTGCCTGTACTCAACAGGGTCGTTGGTGAGCTAGAAACAGGGCTACGAACTCAAAATGATATTGATGGCGCGTATGCTGATATGTGTACAATTATTAAACAGGAAATGACAGATAAATTACCCAAACGGTGTACTAAGTTATACAGTGGCCAGTCAAATAAGAAACGAAGGGTTGGTAAGACATGGTGGAGCAACGACTTGACAACTGCGTGGAACAATGTGTGTGATACTGAGAAGAAATGGTTAAGTAGCAACGGTAGAAGCGATAAAGTAGCAAGTAAAGCTCGTTATATAGCTTGTCGTAAAACATTCGACCGGATGATACAACGAGCAAAGCGAATTTACTGGTTTAATTTTCAGAATAAATTACTGAATGATGTATCAACCAATCCTAACGATTTTTGGAAGACAATAGGTAAAGTTGGTGTTGCTCACGATAAGAGTACGTCAATCCCAATGGAGGTGGTGCTAGATGATGGAAGTGTGGTCGGTGATATTGAAACGGTCCTGGCCAAATGGAAGAATGATTTTAGCTCTTTGTTCAGTTCTGGTTCTCGTCGTACCGTGAATATCCAACATGATACACACCATCCTAGTAATTCATCTGAACCTCTCTTCACAGATAACATTTCGATTGAAGAGGTCCGGGGTGCTATTCGTAATGCCAAACGGGGAAAAGCTTGTGGTGTGGACGGAATCCCTTCTGAGGTTCTGTGCAATGACGCCGGTGTCTCATATATGCATGTATTTTTTAATGTATGTTTCAGTCAGAGCAAATTACCAACTGAATGGGGTAAAAGTATCATTAACCCTATTCCTAAATCTAGCACCACGGACCCGAGGGACCCTCTATCTTATCGTGGAATATCATTGACAAGTTGTATGTACAAGTTGTATTGTTTTATTCTAAACAAAAGACTGTCAACGTGGGCCGAGATAAATGGTAAAATCGTGGATGAACAGAATGGATTCAGGAAACATCGAAGTACCATTGATCATCTGTCCTCTCTTACTAATATTATTGATACTCG
>JBEVXV010000290.1:0-7835 GCA_040505915.1 Sedimenticola sp.
CCCGGATGAGAAAGTGGTCCGACACCATTGGCACGCATTGCATATCTGGACCCTCGTTTTAAGCCGAAGGTTATATATCACATGTATATTAGTAAGAGCATAGTTTCTAATATAATTACATTTAGTAACAATATAACACCAGACTTTTTATTTTAAAACTGTCATGTGGTATCTTGTGGTAAATCGACGCCAATGTCGTATGGTCCCTTTTCTCGGCGCTTTGTCCATATATAAGTTTATATTTTATTAATAACAGTATATTTAATAATTTAATGACGTCTAGTGAACATATAACACTTGAATTGTGATTTAGTAGGCTTGTGGTATCTTGTGGTATCTTGCGGTATCTTGCGGTATCTTGTGGTAAATCGACGTGCCGCATGTATGGGGCCGTTTTGGACAACATGGGCCGTTTTGGACTGGGACCGTTTTGACCGGCTACCGGTGAACACTATAGATAAAATTATAACAATACATACTAAGCTTCATCTGCTTTACAGAAAACAGTAACAGTGTTTCTGCCTGGCTCCTTCGCAACCACCCTCACTGGCCATTTCATAGTCGCTCGGAGGCCAGGCAGGCGGCTCCATACCCAGTCGTCTACTGACATGATTACTGAAACAGAAACAATCACCTTTTATAGCATGAACAGGGCAGGGTCCGGATTTATGTTTACCGCAATACCGGTATTAAATCTACATAGATACAACATATTATCCTGTCACGTTCACGGTTGGCCACAATTGCATATAACTTGTATGAAATCGTGTTACCAGCTGGCACCACGTGGAGGCGACAGATATGATGCACATGGAATAAATATGACGTTTATTTTCAGAGCATCATATACATGTATAAGCTATCGGACCATGGTATTTTGTGCTCTGAATAGTAACAAATAACTGGTTCGTTCAGTGACTGATGGACATTTTTTTTAACTGTCGACCATAGCTACCGCATTCCACCGTGTATAACGCGCATCGGTGTATACCGCGCACTGGTATTTTAGGCCAAAAAAATCGGGAAAAAAAATGTTCCACTGTATAGCACGCATCAACTTTTCTTTAAAAAAATATCTGTTTACTGTGGCTTTATAGCTAATACAATAAATTACATTTATGTTAGGATGTGGGCGGGATTCAATATAATAGAACAACTAAAATGATCGAGGGATTCAATAACTCAACAATTCATACTTTATATATACAGATAAATAATAACAATTCTTTACACAACACACGCACACATTTTCTATGCAGAGGTACCTTAAAGCACCGCTTTGTCATGTCATATGTACTGTGACGTCTAAAATACCTGCACACTGTTATTTATCAACTCAAAATATTACAAATTTTCAATTTAAATTCAGATATACCATCATACAATATATTACCACATTATACTACCATAAACTACAACATGTACGACTAGGGCGAAACTACCCTGGGCGAACACGTATTAGGGGCGAAACCACCAGACACCGTTCCTAGCACTCGCCTCATAATGCCGAGCGTGAATTTAGGCTGAATACTTACTATTGGGTGTTCTAAGTCCAAAGTAGTTGTTTATAATTTAATTAGTGTCCACCTCAAATTAGAATAATTCACTAAACTATAACGTTCTCGTTCCTGGGAATTGTACTCGCTTGTACCAACCAGAGTGTTAGAAAGTAAAACTTAAACTGATAGCACTTTCTCAAAATCCTGACTCCTGAAAACCATTTCCCACAATTCCTTGTCATTCCTTTTAATGATTGGTTAATCCTTAAAAGGTATGACAGGGGGCAGGTCTTACCCATAAGGCCCCATTCTATACCAAGATCTGATTGGCTAATATCTACAGAGACAAGTTTACATGGAACTACATTTTTTTGTAATTAACACCTACTTATTATTTACATTTAGAAAATCAGGCAAGACTATTTGTTACAGAACAGGAAATTATTACATGTGTCTACCATGGATATTCAATGGATCCAGCTGATATTACAGTAACAAACACATGTCCCTTAGCTGGCCACACTAAGTTAGAGACTAAAATCTTTGGTCAATCTCTTTAATGACAAGTCCACTACAGGGATTCTCTTTAATGTCCTTGGTGTGTGTGTCTTTAACCCATTCCATGTGGAATACCCATCTAGGAGTATGTATTTTCGATAATTCATTCAATTCTCATCGAAAGTATATGTTGTAACCACTCATTTGAACCGACTCGTCAAAACGGTTCAAATGAGTGGTAACAACAAATACTTCCGATTGGAAACGAAGAAAATTTAGATTTTTTTCTCACAAATGTTCATACTGCTCCAGTCATATCCCGTTGTTAATGGGTTAATGTCTGTGGTTTGTGTGTCTTTAATGTCCATGGTTTGTGTGTCTTTCAATACCTTTGGTTGATCTCATGTGTTTAACCCTGGCATTGCATGTGGAATACCCATCTAGGAGTATGTATGTTTCAAAATATATTCTAATTCATTAATTTCTCATAGAAAGTTTGTGTTGTGACCACTCATTTGAACCGTCTCGACGAGACGGTTCAAATGGTGGACACGATATATACTTAAAGCCCAAACTTTTCTGCAATGAATGAAGCCATAAACACATCAGGTTATCCAACTGACCAGCCTGTAATCCCCAATGAATTACTATTACATGATCAGCTACCGTAGACTACCTGTGATACGGCTTATACCAAACCAGCCTACCAGCCTACCACTAATGTACACTTTTATTACTCATTTGAACCATCTTAATAAAGTTTCAATCTGGGGATGAGATCATAAAACTCAGACTCAAACTAGTTGATTGGTTGATTCTAAGCATTTGCACTCAAAACAAGCAGTGTATAATAATGGACATATAGTTTTTCTTGCACGCAGCATGAACAGAGATCAAGTTATGGTGTGTAATTTGGGTGCAAATTTATTATGTATCCATCAAAAATGACAAAGAAACAATTCTAAAGAACAATTCTAAACTCAACTTGCCATTTTTAGGTGAAGAAATAAAATAAAAATGCACCCAAAATAGAACAGATTACGCTTACCTGAGGCGCTAATGAATATAGCCGAATATTTGTGCTAGTGTTAGGAATTGTACTTTGTTTGCTGATTAATGAAAAGTGTAGGTCCTGATCAGACTGAGTGTATATTATACAGGTTGATCTAGGACTGTAAATTTATGCAATTTGATCAGGGTCTGTGACTATCTGATATGCTATGAACAATCATGTTATAAGTAGTCTTACTATAATGTGTATACTTGTGTGTTGACCATGACGTCACATGGACGATACACTTCGATATCAATAATAGGTGAATACACATAATTACACGACACCTGTATTTAGTACATGCACTTATCGGTAAGTTTATTTACCTGAAAATGGTATAGTACAAAATACGTCATGGTCAGAAGACTGTATACTCATAATCATTATAGTACATGAAACTGCATGAAAATCTCCAATATTATATGGCCTTGAGTAAAGTTCTTGAAAATTGTCCCAATGCAGTTTGCAAAAAGGTACTACTTGAACGTTTTGTTTTCAATAATCCTTGAGAAGCAGACGATTCCTATGTGCTGTCAAAACAGGTTTTTCGGTAATAAATACAGCCATGAAACATCTTACTCTCTTGATAATAATTATCATCATTGATATCCTTCAAATTACAAGTAGAAATATGTTGTGAGATTCCACTGGCCATTTCAACTCACCTGGGACCAAAAATCTCTACACCCTGAAGAGTGTACAGTTGCATGGATGTTAGGTGATGACAGTAATGATATTGGGCTGAAAATGTTTCAACTTTTTCAGTGACAAAATTGTGAATCACCAGCCTATAATGGGTTAAGACATGTCCACTACAGGGGTTCTCTCTTTCATGTATTTTGTATAATATGTGTCTTTAATGTCCATGTTATGGGCTGATAAGAAGTTTTAAATTTGGCTTTTCAGTTGTACAGACAATTCAAAGAAACTCAAAGGGGGCTGGTCTTACCCATAAGGCCCCATTCTATACCAAGATATGATTGGCTAATATCTATAGAGACAAGTTCACATTGTCCATGCTACTCCAGTCTTCCAGCATATGGCTGGAACTATTAACACCTACTTATTATAACATTTAGAAAATCAGGCATGACTATTTGTTAAAAGAACAGGAAATCATTACATATGTCTACCCTGGCAGGGCTGTACAAATTGATTTTTCAGCCACTGACATTGGTCCTGACTTGTCCTGAAAAAGTTGTTATATCCAGTATTTCGCCAAATTTGAGGGACAAATGTCCATGTGAAATTAGCTTGTTAACCCTTTCAACACCAAGTAACTGGGATGGAATCTTCCATGTTATATTTCAGACTATTCCATTAATCATAAACAGGGATGTTCATTGACAATTAATGAAAAATTAGTCAGATTTTGGCGGGAAAAATAGAAAATTTGTCTCAAATAGAGCAGATCCTGATGAGCCGGCTCATCTGGATCTACACTCTTTGCAAACTCTAGTAATGAGGTCTGTGGTGTTGAAAGGGTTAAATTCTTTGTCAACATCTACATTACACAGAGTGTTGCAAAATGCTTGTGTATACATACTAGTATAAAATGTTTTAAAATATTGCGAGCGAAGGGATAATTTTTTTCAGTCGTGGGAAGTGCATAGAAAAATCTGAAGGTGCGGGCAGGACTAGTCTGAATACAATACAAATGTATTATTTAAAGTCGGCATGACAACAAGAAACAATTGCTGAGATTGATCGCCACTGTTATCACTAAATACTAAATACACACACAAAAATGAATGGAATCACTGATGTAGATGACTTGTAAACAACATTAAAATTTGGGATATATTAAGACAAATAAATATTGTTAGAGGGATGTTTGAATGAAAAATCCGGTATAAAGGGTGAACATTAATATATGTGCTAGGTTCAAGGTCCAAAGCATGAGATAGAAAAGCTTTGTTTGTTTTAGTGACTTAATTGCCCAGGACAAGATTCGGGCCCAGGGCAGGTCCACTTGGCCACACTAAGTTACAGACATATAATTTAATTGCAGAAGATGGGGAGTCTCACTACTCACTAACACAGCCGGTTAATAAACAAAGACAGGAAAATGCGACTAGAGACTAAAATAAATTAAATTTTACAATTCTGTTCCTTGTTTTGTTATTTATTCATTTATTGTTGAGGTGTGTGTCGTATTTTAAATAAAATTGCATTGTACTGCAGCTAGCCATTACATGTATTTTACCCGATATAAACACTCGCATATATACGCGGAAGATTCACCAGTGACCTTCGCAAACGAGTGTGTCAAGAAAAATCAAAACTAGAATACACCCTGTACAGAAAGTCCCGTCAGCGTCAGTTTAAAAACTGTCTGGGACGAATGCAATAATGCTTGTTTTTATCATTTCAGAAAATGAGTTCAATATGGTTATTCGTGTTGCCGTGATAAACATGTACACCAAATTTGGTTACAAACTTACAATCGGTGAAGTAGAACTTGAGTTATTGCGTGGACAAAGATACAGATTGTGAGAAAGAAAAATGGCCTCCAAGTGGAGATAAATCATCGAAACTTTTACTTTGTCTTACGATCGGTGAAGTAGAACTTGAGGTATTGCATGGACAAAAAGAGACCGCCTGTACAAGATGAATACATAAAACGTCCCATTTTTTTTTCAAAGTATAAAATCAACAAAAGGAAATAACTCAAAAATTAGCAACCCGATAGTTGTGGTTCTTGTGCGCGACACGCCGTTGACTCGTTATCTATGCATGGATGAAGTTTTGTTAAAATATTCCATACGGTTTCAGACTTAAAGCCTGGACACGAAAGTGACGACGTCAAATCCATAGTCCACGACTATCGTCTGGGGGATACAATAATAAGGAATAGAACGTGAAATAACGGCACTGATTCTAATTAAAATTGACTTAAATTGTTCATAACAGTTTTATTTATCAATATATCCTGATGAAACTTGGCAGACACATAGGAATTTACCTGCAGATGCTACTGGTCATGTTATTTTTCAGTATATATATATTATATCTATAGCAGGGACAGAAGTTTAGCATAATCTTGTAAACTTTCAAATATTAGACGTAAACACTTCAATAATTATTATATATTATTTATATGACTTCACGGGTGTAGTTATTCACTTCACTTTCTTCGCTATTTGCGAACAAGTAACTGCTGCATACTATTGTGGGACAGGGTTCCAAAACTTTTCCAAATTTTAACTTGCCACCACCTGCCATACTGGTCAAATTTGATCGAGTGCAGTATCGATAGAAAGAAAGAAAGTCTAGACCTACCACAATGATCCGGTTTGTTTCAGAATTACCAGTTTGTTTTACTGTTATAATGCAAAAATAATAATGTTGAAAAGTCTAGACAATATGCTGTAATTAACAGCCAAAGTGTGAATCAAATCTGATTCGCTACTCTGCTGCGGAAGCCTATGCCATGGAATGATCCGTCCGGCAGAGCCCCAGATAAGGAATTGGACATTGGGCACTGTTACTCCATACTTTTGAAATCAATTGGGTATTTCCAATTGGGTATTTAAAAACCGTTACCCCACCATTTTTTTTCAATTGGGTATTTAGATATTTTGGACAATAAAATGGTGCTTTACGGCTCATCGACTTCTAATAATTTCTTATTTCTCCACGAAAAGCGCACACGTCATCAATAATCGGCCCTACAATCTCGTTTGGGTCAACACACACATTGAATAATACATCGTCTATTATACCGCTAGTTGCGAACACGTAACTGCTACATACTGTCGAATGTAGAGTTACGAAGCCTTCCATAGGCTTCCGCCATAGGCTTCCGCAGCAGAGTAGCGAATCAAATCTGATTCGCACTTTGGCTGTTAATTACAGCATATTTTCTATATGTTTCCACAAAATTTAATGTCTGTATTATGTTAGAACCATATTACAACAACTTTGTAATAAATTTAAATAAGTAGATGGCCTGGTGTGTAAAATTAACCTAGCATCTTAAAATAACCCGGTCACTGGCAGGCACAATCTAAATGTCAAATATATATTGGGGTCCAGTTACTGAAAAGGCAATATTTAATCTTCAAGACCTACCACAATTATCCGATTTGTTTCAGAATTACCAGTTTGTTTTACTGTTATAATGCATAAAAAAAAATGTTGAAAAGTCAAGACAATATGCTGTAATTAACAGCCAACGTGCGAATCAGAGTTGATTCGCTACTCTGCTGCGGAAGCCTATGGAATGATTCGTAACTCTACATTCGACAGTATGTAGCAGTTACGTGTTCGCAACTATTATACCGCGAGCAATAGACTTCGCTTCTTCATTTCGATTTGTTGCGAAATAACTCGCAATCGTGTTACTTTGCGTTTTTTGCGGCTGTTTTTTACGCCCACGTCTGTTTACATCAGACATTTTCCCGCGATTTGTCATGTAGAATGAGTAAAGCGTAGAAAGCAGAACGTTCCGAATGCGAAATAGTGTTTATCCGGTACGACTGATAAAATACGGATTCGTCCACTGAACAATTCGCCCCAAGATAAACTCGCTACTTCGTACTCAATTAAGGTCACCATTATTAATGACGTGTCGCAGGTCACATTGGCCGCTATTTAGTCACGATCCGATAAAATGTCGTACTCATGTCAGCTAGTTCGGTGTCGCCGCTGTTTAGTGCCGATATTAATATATTGGATGTATTTAAACTAAACGTCCACGGGCTGTTGTCGCCGACCGTGCGAATACAACAGTTTCGTGGCACCGTGTGGATAGTACTTTCACTTTCGACATAATAACTGGT
>JBEVXV010000291.1:0-37013 GCA_040505915.1 Sedimenticola sp.
AGACCCTGGCCGGTACTACCGTTAATTATGGTAGCGCCTGGTTCAAATAGCTTCTGCTGTAGTTTTCAGGAGTCTCGCCCCCTTGGTGGGTGATTTCGACGATAACCCTCTTCTCTTGTCAAATCACAATGGATTAGGCTGCCCTCTGGTGCGGCACCGTCTAAATGGGCTATGATTCGCGATCCTTACACCGTGAGTCGAAGATGACTGGAGAAACAGAAAACCTTGCTACTCTGCGAGATTTTATCCGTTGGGGTATGAGCCGGTTCAACGAGGCCGGGCTCTTTTTTGGCCATGGTACTGATAATGCTCATGATGAGGCCGTAGCGCTTGTGTTGCATGCGCTGCACCTGCCTGCTGATTTATCTCCCACCTATCTTGATGCGGCACTGACAACAGCTGAGCGTGAAGAGGTTATTGGGCTGCTGAGAGAGCGGGTGGAGAAGCGCTTACCGGCCGCCTATTTGACCCATGAGGCGATGTTCGCTAGCCACAGCTTTTATGTTAACGAACATGTGCTGATTCCTCGCTCTCCCATAGCGGAGCTGATTGATGTTGCATTCGAACCCTGGGTGCAGGCGGATGCGGTTGAGAGGGTACTTGATCTCTGCACTGGCAGTGCTTGTATCGCCATTGCCTGTGCCTACTGTTTTGAAGGGGCGAGTGTCGATGCGGTGGATATTTCGGCCGATGCACTGGATGTGGCAAGCATTAATGTTCGGCGCCACGGCATGGGTGAGCAGGTCGAACCGATTCTTTCGGATCTTTTCTCTGCCTTAAAGGGACGTCACTACGATTTGATTGTGAGTAATCCCCCTTATGTCAGTGAGGAGGAGATGGCGCAGCTCCCGGATGAGTATCACAGAGAGCCGGTTCTTGGCCTGGAAGCTGGCCGCGAAGGGCTGGATATTGTTGCTCGGATTCTGCGGCAGGCATCGGATTACCTTGAGCCCAATGGGGTGTTAATAGTCGAGGTGGGGAATAGTGCTGAGGCGTTGACTAACCGCTACCCACAGGTACCCTTTCTCTGGCTCGACTTTGAACATGGGGGGCAGGGCGTTTTTCTGCTTACCGTAGAACAGCTGAATGAATATCAAACAGAATTTGAAAAAGGGTAGGGCTTAATATGACGTTGCAACGTGCGCGTACCCCTGAAGAGTATGCAGAGTGGGTGAAGCAGGCAAAATTTGAGATCGGTGATCTTAAAGAGTGTCTGATGTTTGAGATGGAAGAGATGGGGCGCTTCCCTGCATTTCTTCAGCCGCTGGAGGAGGGGATCAGTGCCATTTATGATGCTATGTGTAGAGGGGAGTATGCTTTTGGAAGGGAGGATCTCCCTTTTATGGACATAGCCAACCATCATGCAGATGAGATACCGTTTCATATTTTGCTGAAACAGATTAATGAGACCCACCGTCGGGGACTCGAAGTGGAAGAGGAAGATTAGATGGACCAATCGCTGGTTTTTGATCTGTCGTTAATTAACAAGTATGACTATTCAGGTCCAAGATACACCTCGTACCCTACCGCCCCTCAGTTTCATGAGGCATTTGGTGAGTCGGAGTATCGTGATACTGCACGCCGTAGTAATGAAAAAGGCAGTCCTTTGTCACTCTATTTTCATATTCCGTTTTGTGACACCATCTGCTTCTACTGCGCGTGCAATAAGATAGCCACTAAGGATCGCAGTATGGGCGCCGATTACCTGGCGCGGGTCTATAAAGAGATCGCAATGCAGGGTGCGCTCTTTGACTCCAGCAGAAAGGTAGAGCAGCTACACTGGGGTGGTGGGACACCCACTTTTATCAGTCACCAGGAGATGCGTGAGCTGATGCGTGTCACCGGTGAGCACTTCACCTTGATGGATGATGACCGTGGTGAATACTCCATTGAGATCGATCCTCGGGAGGCGACGGAGGAAACCATAAAGACCCTGCGCGAGATAGGCTTCAATCGTCTCAGCATGGGTGTTCAGGATCTTGATGAGAAGGTACAGCGTGCGGTTAACCGGGTACAATCCGAAGCCGAGACAATGACCGTGCTCGAAGCGGCCCATGACAACGGTTTTCGCTCTGTCAGTATTGACCTGATCTATGGATTGCCGTTTCAGACCAGCAATAGCTTTATGTCGACGCTGGACAGAATTATTGAAGTCGGCCCCGACCGCTTGTCGGTGTTCAATTACGCCCACCTACCACAGATCTTCAAGCCGCAACGTCGCATTAATGAGAGTGAGCTACCGCCGGCAGAGGTAAAGCTGGAAATTCTGCAGATGACCATTGAGCATTTGACTGCCGCTGGCTATGTCTATATTGGGATGGATCACTTCGCACGACCGGATGATGAGTTGGCGATTGCTCAAAGGGACGGCACCCTCTATCGCAACTTCCAGGGTTACTCCACCCATGCGGAGTGCGATTTGGTGGCGATGGGCGTTACCTCCATCGGTATGATCGATGCCACCTACAGCCAGAATTTGCGGGGGCTTGATGAGTACTACCAACAGATTGATAGTGGGCAGTTGGCGGTGTTTCGCGGTCTCGAACTGAACCGTGATGATCTGATTAGACGTGATGTTATCACCCGCCTGATATGTCACTTCCAGATGGATTTTTCCGCTATTGAAGAAGCCTGGGGTATCAATTTTGGCAACTATTTTGCAAATGACCTACCGAAGCTCCAAGGTATGGCGCAGGATGGCCTGCTGTCAGTAAGTGGTAGTCGAATTACGGTACTGCCACGGGGACGTTTGCTGATTCGTAATATCTGTATGGCGTTTGATCAATACCTACCACCTGCTGCACAGCAGAAGAACTTCTCCAAGGTCATCTAGGAGCCTGTCCGAGAATAGGGGCCGTAGCGAGGAGACTCCATTTTGAGTCAGATTTTTCGATTAAATGAGGCGAATATTGGGCATATTTAACGAATTTAATCGGGAAATCTGGCCAAAATGGGGTTTCCGCAGTAGGTTCCTCTATTCTCGGACAGGCTTCCTATGGAAGCTCTGCAGTTTCACCAGAAAATAGAGAGAGCTGAAGGTATTTTGTTGTTTCTACAAACAGAGGTTGGAGGAAAGCAATAAAAGGCTATGGGAATATACAGTTTCATAAACTCTTTTCGGCGCAATAAAAAAGCGCAAGCCAAGAGTTTGACTGAACGTCGAAAATGTCAGCGGACTACGCCTGCGGCAGGCTGTAAGGTACTGATTGTCGATGACTCCAAGACCGTGCTCCTGGTTCTTTCAAAAATGTTAAAACAAGCAGGATATGAAACATTAACTGCAACAGGGGGTATGAGTGCGATCGTTAAGGCGCAGAAGCAGCTTCCCGACTTGATTATAATGGATGTCTTTATGCCTGGTCTTAATGGCTTTCAGGCTACACGCTACCTGCGTAAAAGGCTGGAGACCCGTCATATTCCAATCATCATCATCAGTGGTAACCCCGAGGGAACTGACAAGCTCTGGGGGCTCAAGGTGGGGGCCGATAGCTTTCTCGAAAAGCCGTTTAGCCGGGGTGATCTGTTCAAAGAGGTCGGGGAGCTTCTGTACAAGAATAAGGTGGAGTAAACGTAATTTATGGGTCGACCCAACTAGTTGAAACTATTCAGTGTCAGCTATCGATACTATTGTAGGCGCCCCGTCCTCGAAGCGATAGGATTTACAGGGCGTGCGCGACGTTCATCGCGGCGTCTTGATGTATGATTTAATTTTGTATTTATGGGCACTGCTGTCCCGTTAACTCCCTCTCCCCTTTGGGGAGAGGGTTGGGGTGAGGGGGGGCAATAGATAAGTCGTTGATTTAATTCACCCTCACCCTGGCCCTCTCCCTCATAGGGAGAGGGAATGTTCTATTGTAGTATGTCATGTTGCTGTTGATATATGCGCCCTAAAAAACACCACCACACAAGGAGTTACTGAAAAATACTACAAAGTTAACGGGACAGCAGTGATTTATGGGTGTTCATTTCCGGCAATCAAACGGATTGTTCACCCTGTTGGTCGTCTCCAGAAACGGTAGGCCAGCAGTAGATGGATTAGTAGTCCAGCGGCAGAGAGATAACCGATCATTCCGTCGTAATAGCCCACTAAAAAACTGGCCGGGTTGAGGTCATCTACCAGCGTGAATTTCCGTGTCATCTTAATGATGAAGACAAAAGCGGCGTGAAGCCCTATACAGTAGGCGATATTACCGGTGCGCTCTCGTACCAGCGCGAAGAACATTCCGAGTACAAACAGTGCCAGAAAAGAGTCGTAGGTGCGCCACATTCCCAGTTGATCAAATGTCCCGGAGAGTATATTTAGCCCACTACCCCATGTTACAGCGTCACCCTGAGCTAGTGCTGGTGGGTCGATAAAGTGCATTGCAGCATAGAGCAGGCTCGACAGCAGCATGGTGGAGATAAAGGTGTGGCGCTTGCGTAACGCGGTAAAGAGGCCGCCGCGGAAGAAAGTCTCCTCGATAAAGCCGATCAAAAGACCTGCAATGAGTGCAGTAACCGCCGTCTTAAGTAGAAGTACCACAAGATCATCTGGGATCGGTTTGAATATGCGGATACCGAGTACAAGGAGCGCTACACTGAGAGCCAAAAGTATCCCCAGGCCGCTGAGCCAGCCTCTTAACAACTCACGAATAAACTCCTTGCGCGGCAGAGCATAACCCAGACCCTGCTTATCAGCGATCGATAGATAGCGGAGAATAATGATGAAGCCGGGGATGGCGAGCAATTTCCCAGTGGTATTGATCAGCTTATTTGGACCTGCGTTGATACTCTCCCCTATAAGAAGGTAGAGGGGGTAGTTGATCAGCGCGCTCAGTAGCAGAGCGCCCAGCACCAACAGGGTGAAAAGAGTCAACATTCGCATCTTTCTGGAGTGTACCTGGCAGGGAATCGATAGAATCATCCCATTCTAACGGAAAAAAGTGGCGGTTCAGTGAAAATTCACCTCATTCGGATTAGAATCGAGCTTCACGACAATGTATAATGGTCGTTTGGTTGGTGCGTTAATTATGCGCTTGACCAAGGCGAGAGTGGCGGAATTGGTAGACGCGCCAGATTTAGGTTCTGGTATCGTAAGATGTGGGAGTTCGAGTCTCCCCTTTCGCACCATATTTCATTGCCGTCACATGGAGTGACGGCTTTTTACGATAACGGCTACAGAGTTTAGAGTGGCGGCGAGACCGCCGGAGAGGTTTTCATGCAAATTTCGGTTGAATCTAAAGAAGGGCTTGAACGTCGGATGACGGTGGAGCTACCTGCCGAGATGATTAATGAGGCAGTGGAGCAGCGCCTGAAAGATGTCTCCCGCACCGCCAATCTGGATGGATTTCGCCCCGGCAAGGTGCCGATGTCGGTGGTTCGCAAGAAGTTTACTGAGCAGGTACGTCAGGAGATCTTTGGTGATCTGGTTAAGTCGAGCTATTTTCAAGCGTTGGCGAAAGAGAAGCTGGAGCCTGCCGGAGAGCCATCCATTGAGCCCCATGATGATGTGGCGGAAGGCGCCATGGGATACACCGCCATTTTTGAGGTGATGCCCAAGGTTAAGCTCAACGATCTGTCAGAGGCCGTTGTTAACCGCCCCGTGGCGGAGGTCGCCGACTCCGATGTGGAGGCGATGATCGAGAAGCTGCGTAGCCAGCGGGCCACCTGGAACGATGTAGAGCGTGAGTCTCAGGATGGTGACCAGCTGACTATTAACTTCAAAGGCTTTATTGACGGCGAGGCATTCGAAGGCGGTTCGGCCGATGGTATCGCTCTGATACTGGGGTCCGGCAGCATGATCGAAGGCTTCGAGTCGGGTCTGGTTGGTGCGAAGGCGGGTGAGGAGCGTACTCTTGAACTCACTTTCCCCGAAGATTATCAGGCAGATAACCTGGCAGGTAAGGCCGCGACATTTGAGGCTGAAGTTACCAAGGTGGCTGAGTCGGTGATGCCAGAGTTGGATGATGAGTTTGCCAAGTCTTTCGATACCCTGGAAGGGGGTGTTGAGGCGATGAGAAAGGATATTCTTGGGAACATGGAGCGCGAATTGAGTGATCGCATCAAAGGCATGGAGAAAGAGCAGGCGATGAATGTGCTGCTTGAGGCCAACGATATTGAAGTACCGCAGGGGCTAATTCAGCAGGAGTCCCAAGCGCTGTTGCAGCAAACCAGAGCGAATATGCAGCAGAGTGGTCAGTCCAGCGATGTTGATCTGCCCCTGAGTCTGTTTGAAGATCAGGCCAAGAAACGTGTCTCCCTAGGGCTTTTGACCGCCGAGATCATCAAAGAGAATGATATCAAGCTCGATGAAGAGCGGGTTCGTGAGAAGGTTGAGCAGTTTGCTTCCACCTATGAGGAGCCACAGGATGTGATCGACTACTACTATAGTAATAGGGAGCAACTTTCTGCTGTTGAGAATGTCGTTATCGAAGAGCAGGTGGTAGATTGGATTCTGGAGCGAGTGAAGGTTGAGGATACAGCATCTACCTTTGATGAGATCATGAACCCACAGCCTGCTGCGGCCGCAGAAGATGCCTAGCTATTTTCTGCAATAGTTCAGTGGTCTTTTAGGGGTGGCTTCTGCCACCCCTTTAATTTAGGGTATACCCAAATCGGCTAATGATCAGCCAGATCAGAGCCTATACTCAACTTGGTTAAATTAAGGATTTCGCAACGATGACCGATATCAGTAACATGGGTGGGCTGGGTGTAAAAGGTTTGGGCTTGATTCCCATGGTCGTTGAACAGACGGCAAGGGGAGAGCGCTCCTATGATATCTATTCCAGGCTGCTGAAGGAGCGCGTGATCTTCCTGGTCGGTACGGTAGAGGATCAGATGGCCAATCTGATTGTCGCACAGCTGCTGTTTCTAGAGTCGGAAAACCCGGACAAAGATATCCATATCTACATTAACTCCCCAGGGGGGTCTGTCAGCGCTGGTTTGGCGATCTATGACACTATGCAATTTGTTCGCCCCAATGTGAGCACTATGTGCATAGGTCAGGCGGCCAGTATGGGAGCATTTCTGTTGGCAGGTGGCGAGGCGGGTAAACGGTTCTGCCTGCCCAACTCCCGGATGATGATTCATCAACCTTTGGGGGGATTCCAAGGGCAGGCTACAGATATCGAGATTCACGCAAAAGAAATTCTTCTTCTGCGTGACAGATTGAACGGTTTGATGTCCAAGCATACCGGCCAGTCTCTTGAGAAGATTGAGCGGGATACTGAACGGGATAATTTCATGAGCGGCGAAGAGGCGGCTGATTTCGGCCTGATAGACACGGTGTTGGATCAGCGGCCGCAGATAGCAGAGTAAGAGATACCACCCCCAAGAGAGGTGTTTTTTTACCGGAGAACAGCAGTCTATGACAGCAGCGATCCGTAACTTCTCAAAAAGTCCGTGCCATGGGGGCGCAGTAACACCTTTTCAGGAGACGCAGTGAATAGATCCTGTACGCGTACAGCAGCATCCCTGCTGCTGTACGTCCCAAAAAGGTGTCACTGCACCCACCTGAAAGTTATCCATCTGCACTGGGTTATTGAGAAGTTACAGTGATCCTTGCTAAGTGCTTGTAATCGGATATCATAGGCTATATATATGCGGTTGGTAGGATCGATTTTTTCATCGATTTGAAGTTTTTGTTTGAGAGGGTGCCTGTATGAGTGATGACAAGACCAAAGGCGATGATGGAAAGCTGCTCTATTGCTCTTTTTGTGGAAAAAGTCAGCATGAAGTTCGCAAGCTGATCGCCGGCCCCTCGGTCTTCATCTGTGACGAATGTGTTGAGTTGTGTAATGACATCATTCGTGAAGAGATGCAGGGGGGAGAGAGCGAGGCAATCAATAAGCTCCCTAAGCCTCGTGAACTCAATGAGCTGCTGAATCAATACGTCATCGGGCAGGCGCGGGCAAAAAAGGTGCTTTCTGTCGCCGTCTATAACCACTACAAACGTCTTGATGCTGACAATAAAAAAGACGATATAGAGATCTCCAAAAGTAATATTCTACTGATTGGTCCGACAGGCTGCGGCAAAACTTTGCTCGCCGAGACCCTGGCGCGAATGCTCAATGTTCCCTTCACTATTGCTGATGCCACTACGCTCACAGAGGCGGGTTATGTAGGTGAGGATGTAGAGAATATCATCCAGAAGCTACTGCAGAAGTGTGACTATGACGTTGAAAAGGCCCAGACCGGCATCGTCTATATTGATGAGATCGATAAAATCTCCCGTAAATCGGATAACCCTTCGATTACCCGTGATGTTTCGGGTGAAGGGGTGCAGCAGGCTCTCTTGAAGCTGATTGAGGGTACCGTTGCTTCAGTACCTCCTCAGGGTGGCAGAAAACACCCTCAGCAGGAGTTCCTTCAGGTAGATACCTCAAATATCCTGTTTATCGTTGGTGGGGCGTTTGCCGGTCTTGAGAAAGTGATCCGTAACCGCTCTGAAAAGGGAGGCATCGGCTTCTCCGCCGTGGTTCACAGTAAGGATGAGTCGAGCAAGGTGGGTGAAGTGCTTACCGGTGTCGAACCTGAGGATCTTATCAGCTTTGGCCTGATCCCTGAGTTTGTCGGTCGTCTTCCAGTGGTTGCCACCTTGGAGGAGCTTGACGAGGAAGCGCTGATAAGAATTCTGACAGAGCCAAAAAATGCACTGGTTAAACAGTACAGACGGCTGTTCGAAATGGAAGATTGTGAGCTTGAGCTGCGTGATGATGCGCTGAGTGCAATTGCGGTCAAGGCATCGGAGCGAAAAACCGGTGCACGGGGCTTGCGCACTATACTCGAGCAGGTTCTGCTGGATACCATGTATGATCTACCGTCGATGGATGATGTCAGCAAGGTCGTTGTCGACGGTCCTGTGATCAGGGGTGAGAATGCACCCTACATCATTTATCAAGGCGGCGAGAAGCAGCTGGCTGCATCCGATTGATCCAATGGGCCGGTAAATACCGGCCCATTGGTTGAAATTCTCACTGATAACCCCCACCATCCATGAATAGCCCCCCTTTGTGGGTAAGATTTTGATTCCCTGGTGTTCAGCCAAACTCCGCCTAGCGCGGTTTAAGCTAAGTTTTTCGATCCCACCAGGGGATCTCTCAAATTAAGGAGTGCCCATCATGGGTGAAGATAAAAATAGTACCAACGAGATCATTGATCCCCAATCCATCACTCCTGTTCTGCCGTTACGTGATGTAGTGGTCTATCCACATATGGTGATACCACTCTTTGTCGGCAGGGATAAGTCGATTAAGGCCCTTGATGCGGCAATGAAGGAGAACAAACAGATCTTTCTGGTTGCCCAGAAGAGTGCGGAGACGGATGATCCCACGGTAGAAGATATGCATGGTATCGGTACCATGGCTAATATCCTGCAGCTTCTCAAGCTGCCTGATGGCACTGTAAAAGTACTGGTGGAGGGGAGCGAGAGGACAGCGGTTGTAAGGTTTGTCTCTACCGATAATTTCTTCTCTGCCCAGTCGAGCACCCTGCACGACAAAATCACCCTGGAAGAGCGAGAGATGGATGTATTGATGCGCTCTTCGACAGCCCTTTTTGATCAATATGTGAAGCTTAACAAGAAAGTTCCCCCTGAGGTGCTTACCTCTCTCTCCAGTATTGATGACCCAAGTCGTCTGGCAGATACCATGGCGGCACATATGTCGCTGAAGCTGGAAGAGAAGCAGCATGTACTTGAGATGGCCGATGTACAGGAGCGTCTTGAGCATCTGATGGGGTTGATGGAGTCAGAAAACGATCTACTGCAGATGGAGAAGCGGATTCGCGGCCGGGTAAAGCGGCAGATGGAGAAGAATCAGCGCGAGTACTACCTTAACGAACAGATGAAAGCGATCCAGAAGGAGCTGGGTGAGCTGGATGAAGCCCCCAATGAGATCGAGGGTCTTGCCAAACGTATCGAAAAAGCGGGCATGCCCAAGGAAGCAAAAACCAAGGCCCAGAACGAACTGAACAAACTAAAGCTGATGTCGCCGATGTCTGCTGAGGCGACGGTGGTGCGTAACTATATCGATACCCTGGTTGGGGTGCCGTGGAAGAAACGTAGCAAAGTACGTCATAACCTCAAGGCAGCGGAAGATGTGCTCGAAGCGGATCATTACGGGCTCCAAAAGGTAAAAGAACGAATCATTGAGTATCTTGCGGTACAGCAGCGTGTACGTAAGCTCAAGGGTCCAATTCTCTGCTTAGTGGGGCCTCCAGGCGTAGGTAAAACCTCTGTCGGCCAGTCCATTGCTCGTGCCACCAGTCGTAAATTTATCCGCATGTCTCTCGGTGGTGTCCGTGATGAAGCTGAAATTCGTGGACATCGCAGAACCTATATAGGGGCGCTGCCAGGTAAAATAATCCAGAACCTCTCCAAAATAGGTACCCGCAATCCACTCTTCCTGCTGGATGAGATCGATAAGATGGCGATGGACTTCCGGGGAGATCCCGCATCAGCGCTTTTGGAAGTGTTGGATCCTGAGCAGAACCACACCTTTGGTGATCACTATCTTGAAGTTGATTTTGACCTCTCGGAAGTGATGTTTGTGGCTACGGCTAACACACTGAATATTCCGGCGGCACTGCTTGATCGTATGGAGGTGATCCGTCTATCCGGTTATACGGAAGATGAGAAGGTTAATATCGCTACCCGCTATCTGATACCTAAGCAGATGGAGAACAACGGACTGAAAGATAGCGAGGTACAGATTCGCGAGGCTTCCATTCGCGATATCGTTCGTTACTACACCCGCGAGGCGGGTGTGCGTAACCTTGAGCGTGAGATATCAAAGATCTGCCGTAAGGTAGTTAGGGATATCCTTCTTAATAAGCGCGATAAAAAAATGATTATCACCACCAAGAGCCTGGAGAAGTATCTCGGGGTTCAACGTTTCCGCTATGGTGAGGCTGAAGAGCATGACCAAGTGGGGCAGGTGACAGGCCTGGCTTGGACTGAAGTGGGTGGTGAGCTGCTACATATCGAAGCTGCTCTGGTTCCTGGTAAAGGACGGCTCAGCCATACCGGACAGTTGGGTGATGTTATGCAGGAGTCGATTCAGGCTGCGATGACGGTGGTGCGCAGCCGTGCAGGTCTATTCGGCATAGAAGAGGATTTCTATCAGAAATTTGACCTCCATGTTCATGTGCCTGAGGGAGCGACACCGAAAGATGGCCCTAGCGCAGGTGTGGGGATGTGTACCTGCCTGGTCTCCGCTTTGACGAAAATTCCTGTCAGGGCCGATGTAGCGATGACTGGCGAGATCACGCTAAGGGGTGAGGTGCTACCCATAGGTGGCCTTAAAGAGAAGCTCCTGGCGGCCCATAGGGGTGGTATCAAGACAGTTATCATACCGGATGAGAATGAGCGTGATCTGGTCGATATACCAAGGAATATCAAGCAGCACCTGGAGATCAAGCCGGTACGCTGGATAGACCAAGTACTAGAGATTGCATTGACCCGTATGCCAGAGCCTCGGGCCGACGCTGCAGAGACGGTTGCTGACGCTTCTGCAGCCAGAAAATCAAGATCCACAGCAGAAAAAACAGGAACAAAAAAAGGTGGTGGGCTGACCCAGCACTGATGGCACAGATTCTGCGCAGGGGAGTATTATTCCCGACACAATTTTTTTTAGTGAATTGAGAGACCGTGAGCCTGAAAAGCGCAAAGAATTAGGTTTTTTATCAGGCTTTACTTGACACTCATTCCTGCGCACTGGTATAAATTGAGCCCGTTTTCGCATACTCTGACATTTCGACATGAGTTGACCCGAACGCGCACAAAGTTGCACAAACAAACCTATCCAAAGGGGGATACACTTAATGAATAAAACGGAATTGATCGACGCAATGGCAGATGCTGCCGACATCTCTAAGGCTGCCGCAGGACGCGCTCTAGATGGTCTTATTGGTGGAATTACTGAAGCTTTAAAAAGTGGTGACCAAGTCTCTGTAATTGGCTTTGGTTCATTCTCTGTACGAGAGCGTGCTGCCCGCACCGGACGTAACCCTCAGACAGGTGCGACAATCCAGATCAAAGCGTCGAAAAATCCTGCGTTCAAGGCTGGTAAAGCCTTAAAGGATGCCGTAAACTAGCGCGCCTTCACCGGGTGCTTAGCTCAGCTGGGAGAGCATCGCCCTTACAAGGCGAGGGTCGCAGGTTCGAGCCCTGCAGCACCCACCATTTTTGGAGCGGTAGTTCAGTTGGTTAGAATACCGGCCTGTCACGCCGGGGGTCGCGGGTTCGAGTCCCGTCCGCTCCGCCAGTATTGAAGAGAAGCGGGGTATCGACAGATACCCCGTTTTTTTTTACCCAATAACATAATAATTCACGAGTCCCATCATGCTTCAGTCGATTAGGGAAAGTGCCCAGGGAGTGATCGCCTGGGTCATTGTTGTTTTGATCAGCGTACCTTTTGCCCTTTGGGGGATTCAGGAGTACCTCGGTATCAGCTCCGATCCTGTCATGGCCTCAGTTAATGGCCATGAGGTCACAGAGAGAGCGTTTGATCGCGGCTATCGAGAGTTTCGGCAGAATCTGCGTCAACGTATGGGTGAAAATTATCGCCCTGAATTGATTGATGAAGCAGTGCTGCGCAAGGAAGTGCTGGATGCCATGATTCGTAATAGTCTGATCATGCAGACGGCAGACCGGCTTAGTCTCCGCGCTGGTGATGATCTGGTGCGTAGTGCAATCCGCAGTATGACAAAATTCCAGGCAGGCGGCGCGTTCAATCAGGCGGCCTACGAGCGTGGCGTCAGCATGCAGGGATTGACCCCGGCCGGATTTGAGGAGCAGGTCAGAAGTGGCCTGGTAAGTGAACAGCTTCCCAAAGCGATCTCTGGGTCAGAGTTTGTCACTGCTAGAGAGATCAATGAGTTGGTACGGCTGAGCCAGCAGAAACGGACAGTCGACTATATTATCGTTCCCAGTGCCCGCTTTACCGACTCTATTGCAGTGAGTGAAACTGATATACAGCGTTACTACGATAGTCACCAGAGTGAGTTTATGGCCCCTGAGCGCGTCAAAGTGCTCTACCTGGAGCTGGATATTGAAAACATTGCAGGCACCTTAGAATCTGATGAGGGGGCGCTGCAGGGCTATTACGATCAGAATAAGAGTGATTACATCAGGGAAGAGCAGCGCAGTGCTCGTCATATTCTTATCTCTGTTGATGGCGCGGTTGATGAGGCGGTGGAGATGGCCGCCAAGGCCTTAGCTGAAACCGCTCTGGCACGAATCAACGGAGGCGAAGACTTCTCCTCCGTTGCCAAAGCGATGTCCCAGGATCCAGGCACTTCTGATATGGGAGGGGATCTCGGTTACTTTGCTCGGGGCGAGATGGATGAAGCCTTTGATGCTGCAGTATTCACTATGAGTGAAGGGGCGATCAGTGCCCCTGTACGGTCTGAGTTTGGCTTTCATATTATCCAGTTGACCGGTATTCAGCCTGAGCAGGGTAAATCATTCGATCAAGCGCGTGAGCAGGTGAAATCGGCCTACTTCAAAGAGCAGGCAGAGCGGCTTTTCTATGAGTACGCAGAAAAGATGAATGATCTCGCCTATGAAGATCCCGGCAGTCTGGAGCCTGCGGCTGAAGTGCTGAATCTCAAGATAAAGGAGAGCGATTGGTTTACTCGTGATGGTGGTGAGGGCATAGCTTCGTCATTGAGGGTGGCCTCGGCCGCATTCAGCGATGATGTTCTCGCCGAAGGACATAACAGTGAAGCGATAGAGCTGGGCGCTGAGCATATAGTGGTGCTTCGCACGCTTGAGCATGAGGAGCCCGCTCTCAGAGCTGTTGCCGAGGTCTCTGATGAGATTGTCTCCAAAATCAAAGTGGATGGGGCAGCAGCGAAAGCGAGGGAGCAGGCGCACACCCTTATTGCTCAGCTTAAGGCGGGGGCCGCCATCGGGTCACTGGCACAAGAAAATGGTTTCTCCTTGGTGCAGAAAGATCTGATCGCTCGTGATAGCCGTGATTTACCCCCGGGACTGGTATCGCATCTTTTTGTTATGCCTCACCCTCAAGGAGACGGGGTGAGTTTTAGTCAAGCACAGCTCGCTGCTGGCGATGTCGCTGTGATCGCCCTTAAACAGGTGAAAGATGGCACTGCTGAAAATTTAGAGGAGATAGGAGGGGAGAGTGCCGCGCGTAGTGCTCTGGAGCGCTCTCTTGGTCGCAACTATTTCCAACAGATGCTGGAAAACCTGCGGGCAGATGCTGATATTCAGATAGTGAAGAAAGGCGACTAGTACGCCTCCTCACGGGATAACAAGGCCACTTCAGGATTAAGTTGAAGTGGCTTTTTTGTGTATGGTGCTCGGGGTCGGAGTCGATTGCCCACATCCATGTGGGCAATCGACTCCGACCCCGAGCACCCGTTGAATAGCCACACCCATTTTTTGAATTTTAGTCCAATAATGGATTTAAATGACATCTCCTCGCTACGGTCCCTATTCTCGGACAGGTTTCAGGAGCCTGTCCGAGAATGGGACATCTACTGCGGAAAGCCCATTTTTGGCCCTTTTCCCCGCTCATTTTTGTTGAATAGAGTAACTATTCGCCTCAAATGGCCGAAAAAAATGACTCAAAATGGACTTCCCTCGCTACGGTGACTATTCTCGGGTAGGCTCCTAGTATTCTCCCCCTGGCTCCCCTATTCTTACTATCAGATATAGGGGGGTTTGGGCTGCTGATGTTTGCGATACAACTGTTCGAGAATGGCTTCATCTAAGCCCGAAATTCAACAGTGCTGGTATCGATATGAGGTGAGTGGGATAGATGACAAAGAAAAGCGGAAATAGTCTACCTGTCGATAGCATCCTTATCGTCGATGATACTTTGGCAAGCCTTAAGTTGCTCTCAGAACTGCTTATTGGGCAGGGTTATAGGGTGAGACCGGCAGATAGTGGCAAGTTGGCGCTACAATCTGTTCGTACTGTTCCTCCTGATCTCATTCTTCTCGATATCCGCATGCCGGATATGGATGGTTATGAGGTGTGTGAGCGTCTTAATGCGGATGATAAGACCGCCGATATTCCGGTAATCTTTATCAGTGCTCTGGATGATGTAAAGGATAGGATTCGAGGCTTCGAGTCAGGGGCCGTAGATTTCATTACCAAACCATTTCAACGTGAAGAGGTACTTGCCAGGGTCAATACCCACCTTGAGCTTCGGCGAATGCATATGCATCTTGAAACTATGGTGAGTGAACGTACTGAAGAGCTGGTCGCCACCAACCGTGCCCAGCGCACACTGAGTGCGGTCAATAAGGCGCTGGTTCACACCAAGACAGAAGAGGCGCTGTTACAAGATATCTGCGATTCCATCGTTGAGGTCGGTGGCTATCGAATGGTATGGGTCGGTTTTCCCCAACAAGATGAGCAGTGTAGTGTACTCCCTGTAGCTCATGCAGGATCCGAGGAGGGGTATATCGATTCGGTCACCATTACCTGGGATGATTCTGTCACCGGTATGGG
Source organism: Sedimenticola sp. (assembly GCA_040505915.1). Classification (GTDB taxonomy): domain Bacteria; phylum Pseudomonadota; class Gammaproteobacteria; order Chromatiales; family Chromatiaceae; genus Vondammii. The sequence continues at coordinate 15,461 of JBEVXV010000291.1, forward strand.
GCCGACAGGAACGGCGATTCGTACAGGAGAGTATGTGGTCGAGCGCAATATTGCCGCTAGTGAAGCCTATTCACCCTGGCGGGAAGCGGCACAGAAACGAGGCTATCACTCCTCTATCGCCCTACCGCTGATGTTTCGTGAGCAGGCGATAGGTGCATTGAATATCTATAGTGACGATGATGACGCCTTTAGTGACCTGGAAGTTGGCCTGTTAGAGGAGTTGGCGGAGGATCTCGCATTCGGAATCAGGCATCAGCGGGCACATCTTGATCAGGAGCACAATGCAGAGCGTCTTCATGCTGCCCTTGTAGGTACTATTCAGGCCATCTCGCTAACGCTTGAGAAGCGTGATCCTTATACTGCCGGTCATCAACGCCGGGTTGCCCAACTGGTTGTTGTTATCTCGCAAGCCATGGGGATGGATGATGAAGAGGTCGATGGGCTGCGCTTTGGCGCAATGATCCACGACCTGGGCAAAATTTATGTGCCGTCGGAGATACTGAACCGTCCGGGTACCTTGAGTGATAGTGAATTTGCCATTATTAAAACCCACCCGGATGTGGGCTATGGCATCATCAAAGATATCGTTTTTCCTTGGCCGGTGGATTTGATGATCCACCAGCATCATGAACGGCTGGATGGCTCTGGTTATCCCGGTGGATTAAAGTCGGATGAGATCTCGTTTGAGGCAAAGATTCTTATGGTGGCTGATGTAGTTGAAGCGATGTCGTCTCACCGTCCCTATCGGCCTGGCCTTGGAGTTGAAGCAGCCTTGGAGTATATCAAAGAGAACCGAGGTGTCACTTTTGATGCGGGTGTTGTCGATGTCTGCCTGAAACTGTTTGAAGACGGTGGCTTTATCTTTGATAGAGATGTTGATGTTGAAACATAGCTGAGTACCAGAATCAAGCTGTATGGCTATTGTGCCAGCACGCGCCTGCTTTTTTACTCCTCAATTCTTACTGGTACCAGAAGAGATATGCTCCCGGTCCCAGTGCCCAATGGCCCAGCACCAGAAGTCAGCGAGCGTGTCGGGTCTTTCGATGGGTAAAGGCTGGTTGAGAAACTTCAGTGCGGCAATCAGCGTGGGTAGGGGATCACGTCTGCCTACGGGTAAATCACCAGCCTGTTTGCTCAGTTTCTCTCCCTGCTCGTTGAGTACCAGCGGAAGGTGGGTGTAGTGGGGAGTAGTGAAATCAAGCAGCTGTTGGAGATAGATCTGGCGGGGGGTTGAGTGCAACAGGTCGGCGCCGCGAACTACATGGGTAATGCCCTGATAGGCATCATCAACCACTACAGCAAGCTGGTAGGCGAAGACGCCATCAACGCGCTTGATGACAAAATCCCCTACATCGCTGGCAATGTTCTGATGATGGACGCCAAAGACGCTATCTTTGAAGCGGATGAGGCTCTCTTCCGTGTGTAGGCGCAGAGCCGCTTTCCAGCGCCCAAAGGGAGGTGTACCGCGACAGAAACCGGAATACAACGGCCCATCGACACCTTGTAGACCGGCCATAGCCACCTCTTTGCGGCTACATTTGCAGGCGTAGACTCGCTGTGCCGACACCAGTTGGCTAAGTGCCTCATGATAAGCCTCACATCGACTGCTCTGGTAAAGAACATCATCAGCCCACTCGAAGCCAAAGCACTCCAGAGTCTTGAGGATGTCATCGGCGGCCCCCTTTTTCTCCCTAGGTGGGTCGATATCCTCCATCCGCAGCAGCCACTCCCCCTGGTGGCTGCAGGCCTCCAGGTAGCTTCCCAGTGCCGCTACCAGAGAGCCGAAGTGGAGCGGCCCACTAGGTGATGGGGCGAATCTCCCTCGGTATGGTGGTGTCGCTTTATTCATAACGAAAAAGCCGACTACTTGAGGCGGCTTTTTTCAATCTACTCGGACAGGCTTCTAGATTGGGCTCAAGCCTCACTTCATCTGCTTTTCTCTGATCTCATCAAGAGTTTTACAGTCAATACAAAGTGTTGCCGTAGGGCGTGCCTCCAGACGGCGAATGCCAATCTCGACACCACAGGCTTCACAGAAGCCATACTCATGGCTGTCGAGAAGATCTAGCGTTTCGTCAATCTTCTTGATCAGCTTGCGCTCCCTATCACGGGTGCGCAGCTCAAGGCTGAACTCTGACTCCTGAGTGGCCCGGTCATTGGGGTCAGGAAAGTTGGCGGCTTCATCCTTCATGTGATGAACGGTTCGATCCACCTCCTCCATTAACTCCTGCTTCCAGGCGCTGAGGATTTTTCGGAAATGAGCCTCTTGGCTGTCGTTCATGAACTCTTCGCCCTTTTTCTCTTCATAGGGCTCAAATTCGTACAGTCCAGCCAAGTCACGCTCGGTTTTTTTCTTTGCGGCCATTCAATGACTCCTGCAAACCACACTAATCAAGCCGGGTATAGTAACCACAATAGCCCATCTTGGGCAAGGTGTTGTTTGAATCTGGTGATTACCGAAAAATACTACTACTCTTCCGGCTGTATCCTATTCACGATTTCGGTAAACTTCAGCAGGATAATTAAAGTGGTAGTAACTTCTCAATAACCCAGTGCAGATGGATAACTTTCAGGTGGGTGCAGTGACACCTTTTCAGGACGTACAGCAGCAGGGATGCTGCTGTGAACGTACAGGGATCTATTCACCGCATCTCCTGAAAGGTGTTACTGCACCCCTATGGCACGGACTTTTTGAGAAGTTACAAGTGGTACAGGAGTTTTTTATATGGCCGAACTAAAGGCCCTGTTGTTTGATGTGGATGGCACCCTGGCTGATACTGAGCGGGATGGCCATAGAGTGGCTTTCAATTCAGCATTTGCAAAAGCTGGGTTGAGTTGGCAATGGAATGAAGCGCTTTATGGAGAACTGCTATCAGTGACGGGTGGGAAAGAGCGTATCCGCCACTATTTGGATGTTTACAACAGGGAGTTTGAGCGGCCGGTAGACCTGGATGGCTTCATTGCATCACTGCACCAGAGCAAGACCGACTTTTATGTAGGGCTGCTGGAGCGGGGAGAGATACCCATGCGCAACGGTGTGCGCCGGTTGTTGGATGAGGCTCAGGCGAGCGGCCTGAGGCTGGCAGTCGTAACGACTACAACGCCGGATAATGTCACGGCACTACTGGAAAATGGCCTTGGCAAGGGTAGTGAGATGATGTTCGAGGTGATTGCTGCAGGGGATGTGGTGCCTGCGAAAAAGCCTGCCCCTGATATCTATCTCTGGGCCATGGATCAGATGAATCTGCGAGCGGACCAGTGTCTCGCCCTCGAAGACTCTCATAATGGCCTGCGTTCGGTCCTCTCTGCTCAAATCCGTTCCCTGGTGGTCACCATTAACGGTTACACTCGAGATGAGGATTTCACCGGGGCCAGTCTGGTGGTTGACCAATTGGGCGAAACTGCGGATGGAAGCAACAAGCTGGCCGGGGAGATTGAGCCAGTTAATCTTATAGATATTGACCTGTTACAGCGGGTTCATACGGCAGCCTGGAGCGCCTGATGGAGATGGGACGAGAGGGTATAGCTAAGCGCATGGAGAGTATTCGGCCCTTCTATGTAATGGAGCTTCTGGCGCGGGCCCGTGCCCTTGAGTCAGAGGGGCGCAGTATCATTCATATGGAGGTTGGAGAGCCGGACTTCGCCACACCTCAACCCATTGTGGAGAGGGGGAAGCGTGCGCTCGATGAAGGGAAGACGCGTTATACCCCAGCGACCGGTATACCGGAACTGCGCCAGGCCATCGCCGACGATTACCGCAATCGTTATGGGGTTGATGTCGACCCCAAGAGGGTTGTAATCACTCCCGGCTCATCCGGTGCGCTGCAGCTGGTGATGAGTGTGCTGATTAATCCGGGTGAGGCGGTGCTGATGGCGGACCCCGGCTACCCTTGTAATCGCCACTTTGTTCGGCTGGTAGCGGGTGAGCCGATCCCCCTACCTGTGGGGGTGGAGAGCGGCTATCAGCTTTCGGCGGAGATCGTAGAGAAGGCGTGGCGTGAGCATACCCGGGCGGTGATGGTGGCGACGCCATCCAACCCCACTGGAACACTGCTAACCAGAGATGAACTGGAGTCGATCCACCGTGTGGTCTCCCGGCGGGGAGGTGTACTGATTGTCGATGAGATATATCAGGGGCTGATCTATGGTGATGGGGGCTGCACGGCCCTGGCGGTGGCGGACGATCTCTTTGTCATCAATAGCTTTTCGAAGTACTACGGCATGACTGGCTGGCGTCTCGGCTGGTTGGTTGCGCCTGAGAGTCATTTGGAAGCGATTGAACGCCTTGCCCAGAATATCTTTCTCTCTGCCCCTACACCCGCACAGTACGCTGCCCTAGCAGCGTTTGAGGGGGAGACTCAGTCGATCATTGAGCAGCGGAGAGATGCATTTCAGGCGCGCCGGGATTATCTGCTCCCCGCCCTGTGTGATCTGGGTTTCAATATCCCAGACACTCCCGGTGGTGCCTTCTATCTCTATGCCGACTGCTCTGGGATTACCGATGACAGCTACAAGTTCGCCATGGAGTTGCTGGAAGAGGAGGGGGTGGCGGTTACGCCAGGTATGGACTTCGGTGATAACGAGCCGGAAAAACACCTCCGCTTCGCCTACACAACCAATATTCCCAAGCTGGAAGAGGGCATCAGTCGGTTGAAGCGGTTTATCGACTCTCACGGTTAGGGGATGAACAGCGGTGTAGGAGCCCCGCTCTCGAGGCGATGGGGTGTTGCATGGCCTGTGCGACGTTCATCGCGGCGAGGGCGCCGCTCCTACACATGGTGTTTTCTCTGTGTACCGTTTTCAGATTCCACTTTTCTCAAGCTTATCCCGCTGCTCGCACCACATGAGTGTGGCACCGATCACCGCAGCTGGCATGGCGGCGAAGTTGAAGATCGGGATCATCATCAGCAGGGTGGTGCCACCGCCAAAGCCAAGGGCTGTCATGCGTTGCTGCTTCATTCTTTGGTGCTGATCAGCAAAACTCAAGCGGTGATTACCCATGGGATAATCGCCATACTCCAGGGCCAGGAACCATGCGCTGAAAAGTATCCATATAAACGGAGCAGCGACATTGATCAGGGGGATGACAAACAGTAGTAGCAGGGGGATTGCCCTGATCAGGAAATAGCTCAGCTTTCTCAGCTCTGAGAGGATCGTTGGCAGTATGATCTTTGCCAGGGGCTCATTACCCTCTGGTGGCCTCTTGCCGGTCACCATCTCCTCCACCTTTGCAGACAGGCGGCTATTAAATGGTGCTGCCAGCAGATTGGCGATAACCGTAAAGGTGTAGAAGGTGATCAATAGTGCGGCCAGGGCAAAGAGGGGCCAGAGTATCCAACGGAAGTAGCTCAGCCAGCCATCTTCGGGCAGCATTGAGTTTAGGAATATCTCAAACTGAGTGTAGCCGAGCCAGCCGATGAGGGTGAAAACCAGAATATTGATCAATAGTGGAACCAAAATGTGGCGTTTTAGCCCCGGCTGTAGCAGCATACGGAATCCCCGTAGCATGTAGTTGAATCCGAGTAGTGGGTTGTTATTCATGGGGTGGAAGTGGTCTCCTAAGAAAGCGCTGAATGAATCGGGTCACTGCAGATTGGTGAGTAGAGTGTAACTATTAAGTGACCTCTGTTACGAGGCTATTTTTACCAGGGGGCGGAGTCGATTGCGTCAAGATGGGTTGAAAATGCCCTTTTTTACGGTGCAATGCTCCCGCTTCTTACCCACATCCATGTGGGTAATCGACTTCGACCCCAAGCCCAGCTGAAGAGTTACCCCTCTATAATTGAACTGATGACTATCATATTGGATGAATAATCTATTAACACACGAAAAGCGCTCACAGGTAACAGGTTGGCAGTTCTGGATAGACCGTGGCGGCACCTTCACCGATCTGGTCGCAAGGCGACCTGATGGCTCTCTGGTAACCCATAAGCTGCTATCAGAAAACCCTCGGCAGTATGCAGATGCTGCGATCCAGGGTGTACGTGATCTGCTCGATACTCCGGCGGGTGAGCCTCTGCTTGCAGAGCAGATCGAAGCGGTCAAAATGGGCACCACGGTCGCCACCAATGCACTGCTGGAGCGCCAGGGTGAACCGACATTGCTGGTTGTTACCCGTGGCTTCGCTGATGTTTTGCGTATCGGCTACCAGACCCGCCCCGATCTCTTTACTCTCGATATAGAACTGCCGGAGATGCTCTATAACGAGGTACTGGAGATTGATGAACGGATGGGAGCTCATGGTGACCTGGTTACTCCGCTCAATCTGAAGCAGGCCAGAGCGGGTCTCCAGCAAGCCTATGACAGCGGTCTGCGCACGTTGGCTATCCTCTTTATGCACGGCTACCGTTATCCAGCCCATGAGCAGAAGGTGGCGGAGTTGGCTCAAGAGATCGGTTTTACCCAGGTCTCTGTCAGCTCCCAGGTGAGCCCGTTGATGAAGCTGGTAAGCCGTGGTGACACCACGGTGGTGGATGCCTATCTCTCACCTATTTTGCGCCGCTATATCGATCGGGTGGCGGGGGCGTTGAATGGTATGGAGGCGGCTGGTGGCCGCTTGATGTTTATGCAGTCCAACGGTGGGCTTACCGATGCCCACTGTTTTCAGGGGAAGGATGCCATTCTCTCCGGTCCTGCTGGTGGCGTGGTGGGCATGGTGCGTACCGCCGAAGCGGCGGGGTTTGATCGTCTGATCGGTTTTGATATGGGGGGTACCTCCACCGATGTGAGCCACTACGCAGGTGACTACGAACGCGCCTTTGAGACCGAGGTGGCTGGTGTGCGGTTGCGTGCACCGATGATGCAGATCCATACCGTGGCTGCCGGTGGTGGATCAATCCTCCAGTTTGATGGCTCCCGCTACCGGGTGGGGCCTGAATCCGCCGGGGCCAATCCCGGCCCCGCCAGCTACCGCAACGGTGGACCACTGACGGTGACTGACTGCAACCTAATGCTGGGCAAACTGCAACCTGATCACTTCCCCCATGTATTTGGTCCCAAGGCGGAGCAGCCGTTGGATAAGGCGGTGGTGGAGAAAAAGTTTACCGAACTGGCGGAGGAGATAGCCGCCGCTACCGGTCATCGACGCACCCCCCAACAGGTGGCCGAGGGTTTTCTTGCCATTGCCGTGGAGAATATGGCCAACGCCATCAAAAAGATCTCGGTGCAGCGCGGCTATGATGTCTCTGAATACACCCTCTGCTGTTTCGGTGGGGCGGGAGGGCAACACGCCTGTCTGGTGGCCGATGCCCTGGGGATGAAGCGGGTCTATCTCCACCCCTATTCCGGGGTGCTCTCCGCCTTTGGTATGGGGCTGGCGGACCAGCGCCTGATCCGTGAGAAGGCGGTTGAAGCGGTGCTGGAGGATGCAGTGATGCAGCACCTCAGCGATGAAATGAATCTTCTGCAGGAGGATGGCGAACAGGCGATGCGCTCTCAAGGCGTGCCTGCTTCACGTATACGCTGTGAGCGTAAGCTGCATCTACGCTACCAGGGATCGGATACCACACTGGTAACTTCTTTTACTGAGACGGTACAGATTATCAAGGACTTTGAGTCGGCCCATCGTCAACGCTTTGGTTTTGTCGCGCCTGAAAAATCGTTGGTTATTGAAGCCGTGCAGGTGGAGGTGATTGGTGTTGCTGATTCTCCCTCCCTAGTTGGCCAGGCAGATAAGTCAAAGGAGCGCCGCAGTGCGGCCAACCTGCACCAGGCGGTGATGAATGGTGACGCTTATGCGACCCCCTTTTATGAACGTGATGGGCTGTCGGTGGGGCATCCACTTCAAGGCCCTGTAGTGATTGTTGAGACCACCAGCACCCTCGTCGTCGAGCCCGGCTGGCAGGCTAGTTTGTCAGCGCAGAACGATATCATTCTCGAGCGCTACCTGCCGCTGCCCCAGCGGGTGGCCATAGGCACTCAAGTTGATCCGGTGATGCTGGAGATCTTCAATAACCTCTTTATGTCCATCGCCGAGCAGATGGGGGTGGTGCTGGAGAATACCGCAGTCTCAGTCAACATCAAGGAGCGACTCGATTTCTCCTGTGCGGTATTCGACCAGGCAGGTGAGTTGATCGCCAACGCCCCCCATGTGCCGGTACACCTTGGTTCAATGGGTGAGAGCATCAAAACGGTGATCCGTGAGCGGGCAGGGGAGATGAGACGAGGTGATGCCTACGCCCTCAATGCCCCCTATAATGGCGGCACCCACCTGCCCGATGTCACCATCATCAAGCCGGTTTTTGATCAGACAGGGGAGCAGGTGATCTTCTATGTTGCCTCCCGTGGGCACCATGCCGATATCGGCGGCACCACCCCCGGCTCCATGCCGCCAGACTCCACCTCAGTGGAGGAGGAGGGGATACTTATCGACAACTTCAAGCTGGTGGATGAGGGGCGCTTTCTCGAACAGGAGATAGATAAACTGCTCACCTCCGGCCACTACCCCTCGCGTAATCCAGATGCCAATATCGCCGACTTTAAGGCCCAGCTTGCCGCCTGTGAAAAGGGGATGCAGGAGCTGCTGCGTATGGTCGATCACTTTGGTTTGGAGGTGGTTCACGCCTATATGCAGCACGTTCAGGACAATGCCGAAGAGTCGGTGCGTCGGGTGATCGATGTTCTCAGTGACGGCGAGTTCTGCTATCCGATGGATGATGGCTACCGCATCTGCGTCAAAATCACCCTGGACAAAGCAGCCAGAAGTGCCGTTATCGACTTCACCGGTACCAGTGAGCAGCACCCGGGCAACTACAACGCCCCCTCATCAGTATGCAAGGCGGCAGTTCTCTATCTCTTCCGCTGCCTGGTGGATGACATGATCCCGCTCAACCAAGGCTGCCTCAAACCTTTGGATATAATCATCCCCGAAGGCTCCATGATCAACCCCAGCTATCCCGCTGCCGTGGTCGCTGGCAATGTCGAGACCTCTCAGGTCATCGTCGATACCCTGCTCGGTGCTTTGGGCGTGGCGGCAGCCTCTCAAGGCACCATGAACAACTTCACCTGGGGCAACGGCGAACACCAGTATTATGAAACCCTCTGCGGCGGCACAGGTGCCACTCCAAATCACGATGGTGCCGATGCAGTTCACAGCCACATGACCAACTCCCGACTCACCGACCCCGAAGTGCTGGAGTGGCGCTTTCCGGTAAGGCTGGAATCATTCGCCATTCGCCATGGCTCTGGTGGTAATGGAGCCCAACGAGGCGGCGACGGCTGTGACCGCCGGGTTCGCTTTCTCGAACCGATGATGGCCAACATCCTCGCCGGTCACAGAAAAGTACCCCCCTACGGTGTCGCCGGGGGGGAACCGGGTGATGTTGGATTCAATTATGTAATCCACAGCGATGGCCAGAAAACCGAGCTGAATGCCAAAGGGCAGGTAGAGATGGCCGTGGGCGATCTGTTTGTAATCAAAACCCCCGGTGGTGGTGGCTACGGAGAGCCCCCTGTAGGAGCGGCCCTCCCGTCGTGATGATACAACCACCATGGTGCAAATATCCATCACGCTTCGAGAAGACACACCTACAGGGAAGCGCACCCTAAAACATGACTTGATTGGAAGCCAGTCAATCCCTGATGCCATCACCTATACAGGCAGCTGAATCCGAACAGTTAACAGCAATACTGGGTTAAAGCGTCGGTAACTCGATATGCCTGAATAACGCGGCTCTCTCTTGTTCTGATGTTGCTGCAACAGTAGCATCCACAACCTCTCTTGAGAGGTGTGAGGCAAAGAGCTCGATAAACTCATAGTGGAAACTACGCAAAAAGATCCCTGGACGAAAACCAAGTCGGGCAGTGCAGTCTGGAAAAAGGTGACGGGCGTCGAGGTTGCAGAGTGCTTTATCCTCCTCTTTGTCGAAGGCCATGTGGGCAATAATACCCACCCCCAGCCCAAGTTCTACATAGGTTTTTATGACATCGGCATCGGTGGCGGTAAACACTACATTGGGTTTGAGGTCGTGTTCGTTGAAAGCGGCATCCATCTGTGAGCGTCCAGCAAAGCCTAAAACATAAGTGACAATAGGATAGCTTGCAATCGACTCAAGTGTCAGTGGAAGAGCGTGATGGAGGGGGTGATCTCTGGGGACGATGATGGTCCGGTTCCAGTGGTAACAGGGCATGGTGATCAGGTGGCCAAAGTCTGCGGTTGACTGGGTGGCGATGGCGAAGTCTACCGTTCCACGTGCAGCCATCTCTGAGATCTGCTCTGAGTTACCCTGATGCATCTGCAGATCAACATGGGGATAACGTTCACGAAAGCTGCGGATTGCTTGAGGCAGTACATAGTGGGCCTGGGTGTGGGTGGTGGCAATAGAGAGGCTGCCTCGTCTGGGATTACTGAGTTCTCTGGCGGCTTCGCGTATGGAGTTTACTTCATGTAGTGCCGCTTCTGCCCGTTGGATGATGATTTTACCCGCAGGGGTAATGCTGGTGAGGTGACGCCCCGCCCGTTCAAAGATCTGTACTCCAAGCTCTTTTTCGAGCAGCCTGATCTGTTTACTCACACCGGGTTGGGATGTGAACAGGTGGTCGGCTGCGGCGGTGATGTTGAGGTCATTCTGCACCACTGCAATTAGAAATCTTAGTTGCTGCAGTTTCATGTTAATTCCCAGGGATGATCCCAAGTATAACTCGCAAATATATGTATAGACAAAAAAGATATTTTAATGGGATTTGTTGACAAGCTATAGTCCGTATCACTCACTATGTCGGGGTGTAGGAGTACATCCCCCGCTTGTTGAAAAATTGGACGTAAAATCATGAGAAATCTGAATCAGAGAGCATTTTCTTCTCCTACAGCCTTTGGTGGATTGGGCCCGCAATTAGATGTAGATGGATTTCTTATTGATCAGAAAACCTGGTGTGATGATACATCCGAATTTATCGCTCTGCTGGAAGGCGTGGGTCCACTGAGTGATTCCCACTGGGCGGTAATTCTGTTCGTCCGTGACCGCTATCTTCGCCTGGGTACTATACCGCCCATGCGCCGTATTTGTCGTAGCACTAAGCTCGACAGGGGAACCGTTAAGCAACTCTTCGGCGGTTGCCTTCAGGTGTGGCGTATTGCCGGTTTACCGAATCCCGGAGAAGAGGCGAGAGCCTATATGGCTTAGTGAGTCTCTGCTCGGTTGAGGCATTAACGGTTGTCACGTAGTCGAGGCGTATTTTGGGACTGGGATGTCCCATGATATGTAACGATATAGCGACACGCATGTTTTTTTGGTAACTATTCAGTTGGTACTCGGAGTCGGAGTCGATTACCCACATCCATGTGGGTAATGCTTCCGCTCCCAGCTCACGCTCCTTACCCACATTCATGTGGGCAATCGACACCGCCCCACGGACCAACTGATAATGATTGCCTTGTACTCAGTACATGCCATATCTTCATCTTGATTGTGCATACGTAGAGCACAATTCAATTCTCCCCCCTGGTTTCCTGATAAACTCTGAGTGTAAATGCTCGGCTGGGTTTGGGGTCGGAGTCGATTGTGTCGTAATAAGGTGCATTTACCACCCATCTTTGCGCAATCGACTCAGACCCCTGGCGGAAGCAGTCCCAAAAATAGGTTTAGCCGAATAGTGTCCACTGAGTGTTGTATTGACCCACTGTGGTCAGAATCTATTTGGGTCGAAACATGTCAGAAGATCAGCAGGTTGATTATGCCCGCCGTTTTGGTGGAATTGCACGTCTCTACGGCACCCATGGGCTTGAGGCGTTTCATCAGGCCCATGTTTGTGTTGTGGGGGTGGGCGGTGTGGGCTCCTGGGCGGTGGAGGCACTGGCCCGTAGTGGTATCGGGGAGATTACCCTGATCGACCTGGATCATATAGCCGAGTCCAATATCAACCGCCAGATCCATGCGTTGGAGAGTCAAATAGGCAGAGCCAAGGTGGATGCTATGGCTGAGCGTATCCGGGAGATCAATCCCCAGTGCAAGGTTAACCGTATAGAAGAGTTTGTCGAGAGCAGTAATCTTGATCGCCTGATTACTGTCGAGTATAGCTTTGTGATCGACTGCATCGACGCCTTTAAAACCAAAACAGCTTTTATCGCGCACTGCCATAGCAAGAGTATAAACATCGTGACAGTAGGAGGGGCAGGGGGGCAGGCCGACCCGCTGAAAGTAACACTCACTGATCTGAGCAGGAGCAAGTACGATCCGCTATTAAAAAAGTTGCGGAAACAGCTACGTAAGGATCATCAATTTCCGAGAAACCCGAAAAAACGTTTCGGTATCCCTTGTGTCTATTCCGATGAGTTACCGGTTTTTCCCGATGCATCCGGTGGGGTGTGTCATGACAAACCCCAGAAGGGGACATCCCATGGACTTAACTGCGGTGGTTACGGCTCCGTCACCCCGGTGACCGCTACTTTTGGGCTCGTAGCGGTATCTTATGTACTAAGACAATTGGAAGAGGGTAATCGGCAGGAGGGGTAGTGTTCAGCAGACCCCTGATTATTACTCCAGATGGCCAATAAGGGGTGACTCTTCCCGTTTATTTGTGCTGACACAATCATCTACCGCAAAGGTTATGGTTATAACTCCAGTTTTTTGACGAGAGAAGATGAGAGAAGAGGAGTGGCAGTATCCTCCTTCAGATCTCTATTTTAGCGTTCAGTTATACGGTTTTAGCGGTATTTTAATCTATGGCATTTTAGAATCGGATTACTTATGCTTGACCCTATCTGCCATCCACTGAGGAGTATAAAAATGAGAAGAAGTGTTACACAGACAGTACTGGCGACAGTCATGGGACTCATACTGGCGGCACCCTCCGTCATGGCCGGAGAGACTATCAAGTTAGGTGTGGCGGGTCCCCATAGTGGTGACCTCGCATCTTATGGCATACCGACCATCAAGGCGGCCGAGCTGGTTGTTGCTGAGGTGAATGCCAAGGGTGGTATCAATGGCAAGCAGGTGGAACTGTTGGTCGAGGATGATGTCTGCAAGCCTGAGTTGGCTACCAATACCGCAACCAAGCTGGTTTCCGACGGTGTCGATGTGGTGCTGGGGCATATCTGCTCCGGTGCAACCAAGGCGGCACTGCCGATCTACAAAAGTGCAGGTGTTATCGTGATGTCACCCTCTGCCACCAATCCGGCGCTGACGCAGAGTGGCGACTATCCCAACTTTTACCGCACCATCGCCTCCGATGATGCCCAGGCCCAGACCGAAGTCGATTTTGCCCTCAATGTTCTGAAGGTAAAGAGGATTGCCGTCATCCATGATAAGGGTGACTACGGCAAGGGGTTGGCTGAGTTTGCCAAGCTATTCCTGGAGAATTCCGATAAAGGTGAGGTGGTTCTCTATGAGGGCGTGACTCCGGGTGCTGTTGACTACTCTGCCGTGGTACTGAAGATCAAACGATCCGGTGCTGAAGCGGTCATTTTTGGCGGTTATCATCCTGAAGCCTCAAAGATCGTCACCCAGATGCGCAAGAAACGGATGAAGACGCTGTTTATCTCCGATGACGGTGTGAAGGACGACACCTTTATCAAGGTTGCCGGTAAAAATGCCGAAGGTGTTTACGCCTCCGGCCCTCAGGATAACTCGAAAAATCCTCTATCGGCCGCCGCTATAGCCGCACACAAGGAGGCCTACAAAACCGATCCGGGTGCTTTTTATGAGAACGCCTATGCGGCTGCACAGGCGCTGCTGAATGCGGTTGAAAAAGCGGGTTCTTCCGATTATGAAGCAGTAAGAGAAGCGCTGCAGAGTAATAAAGTGGCCACGCCGGTGGGGGATATCAACTTCGATGATCGTGGTGACGCCATGGGTGTTGGCTTTGCCATGTATCAGGTACAGAACGGCAAGTACGTCGAAGTACACTGATAACCCTTGAGGATTAAGGGCCTGAAGCGATAGCTTCGGGTCCTTTATTTTATGGAATACTTTATTGAACTACTCTTCAGCGGTCTGACACGGGGCTCAATCTATGCGCTGATCGCACTGGGTTACACCATGGTGTATGGCATCATCGGGCTGATCAACTTCGCCCATGGTGAGATCTATATGATCGGTGCCTTCACCGCCTACATCATCGCCTCAGTGCTGACGATCTACGGTTTTCCTGTGCTCTCCATCGTTATTCTCGCCGGTCTGGCTGCCGCTATATGGTCCAGCGCCTATGGCTATACGATAGAGAAGGTGGCTTACAAGCCACTACGTCACGCCCCCAGGCTGTCACCCCTGATCAGTGCTATCGGCATGTCGATCTTTTTACAGAATTACGTGCTGTTGGCGCAAACCTCTGATTTTCTTGCCTTTCCTCAACTTATTCCTGACTTTGAATTTATGGAGCCGGTAGCCCATATCGTCGGTACCACCGAGTTGGTGATTCTGCTGACCACTGCGGTGACGATGTTGGTGCTCACCCTCCTGATCAAGTTCAGCCGTATCGGCAAGGCGATGCGCGCCACCTCTCAGGACCGCACCATGGCGATGCTGGTAGGCATCAATGTTGATCGTGTCATCTCCATGACTTTTATTATTGGCTCTTCCCTGGCGGCTATTGGCGGTGTGCTGATCGCCTCTCATATCGGCCAGATTAACTTCTATATCGGTTTTATTGTCGGCATCAAGGCGTTTACCGCCGCCGTGCTGGGGGGCATTGGCTCCATTCCCGGTGCCGTCCTCGGCAGCTTTATACTGGGCCTTACCGAGAGCTTCGCCACCGGCTACATCTCCAGTGATTATGAAGATGTGTTCGCCTTCTCGCTGCTGGTGCTGATCCTGATCTTCAAACCATCGGGCCTGCTGGGTAAGTCTGAGACTCAGAAGGTGTAGCGGATGACTTCATTCAAAGAGTTGAAAAAATCACTGATTGTCTCTCTCTGGTTCTCTTTCCTCACCTTTCCTATCATGGTGATCAAGGCCGATCCTATCGAGAAAACGGTGGTCTGGCGTTGGGACAACCTGTTTTTGGTGGCCATAGGTAGTTTTGTTATCTCTATGCTGGGCAAGATCTTGTTTGCTCAGCATGAGCGCAGACGGGCACGCAAGGCGGCTGACCCATCAATGGGACGTGAGCCCCTTATCCAGGTGATTCTGCGTGAACCGCGCTATCTCTACCCGTTGGCGGGTGCCGCCGTTATCTTTACCCTGGCATTCCCTCACCTCTTCTCCACCTACCAGACCAATGTGATGACCACCGCACTGATGTATGTGGTCCTGGGATTGGGCCTCAACATCGTTGTCGGTGTTGCCGGTCTGCTCGATCTTGGCTATGTCGCATTTTATGCCGTGGGTGCCTACAGCTACGCACTGCTCAACCTCCACTTCGACCTGGGCTTCTGGGCGGCACTCCCCATCGGTGCCATCCTGGCTGCTTTTTTCGGTATTCTTCTGGGGTTTCCGGTACTGCGCCTACGTGGCGACTATCTTGCCATCGTCACCTTGGGCTTCGGTGAGATTATCCGCCTGATCTTGGAGAACTGGAATGACTTCTCCCAAGGGCCAAGCGGCATCTCCAATATTCCCCGCCCCGGTTTTTTTGGTATTGAACTCTCCCTGGAGATGGCGATCAACTACCTCTACTACCTGCTGGTTGGGATGGTTCTGATCACTGTATTCGTCGTCAACCGGCTGCAGAATTCACGGCTCGGTCGGGCCTGGGTTGCCCTGCGCGAAGATGAGATCGCCTGTCAGGCGATGGGCATAGATAAGACCAAAACCAAACTGACCGCTTTTGCACTCGGCGCTACCTGGGCCGGAATGGTCGGTGTTTTCTTTGCTGCCAAAACCACCTTTATCAACCCGGCCAGTTTCACCTTCCTGGAGTCGGCAATCATCCTCTCCATCGTTGTTCTTGGTGGTATGGGATCGATCCTGGGGGTGATTGTCGGTGCCCTGGTGCTGATCCTGCTGCCGGAGTATCTGCGGGCACTCTCCGATTACCGAATGCTCGCCTTTGGAGCGATACTGGTCACCATGATGGTCTTTCGTCCCCAGGGGATTATCTCCAGTGTTCGCCGCACCTATCAGTACCGGAAAAAGGGGAGCGATGAACAGGCCGTTGCCGGAGGTGATAGCCCATGAGCACACCTATCCTTAATGTGACCGGCCTGAGCATGGATTTTGGTGGTATCCGTGCGCTCAATCAACTTGATCTCAATGTCAAAGCGGGTGAGATCGTTGCGCTAATCGGCCCCAACGGCGCAGGAAAGACCACCTTCTTTAATTGTATTACCGGCATTTACAGTCCCACTGCCGGGGATATTCATCTCAACCCACCCAATGGAAAATCTGTACGACTCAACGGCCTCAAACCGAATCAGGTGACCGAGCAGGGGATGGCCCGCACTTTTCAGAACATTCGCCTGTTCCAGAAGATGACGGTGCTTGAAAATGTGATGATCGGTCGCCACTGCCGTACACGCTCCCATATCGTCGGGGCTATTTTCCGTACCAAGAAGACCCGACTTGAAGAGCAGGATACGGTTGAACAGAGTTACCATCTGCTGGAGAAGGTTGGGCTGGCCGACCATGCCGACGAGTTTGCCGCCAATCTCTCCTATGGTGCCCAGCGGCGGCTGGAGATAGGCCGCGCCCTCGCCACCGAACCCTTTCTACTGCTGCTGGATGAACCCGCCGCCGGTATGAACCCCCTTGAGACCCAAGCACTGGATCAACTGATCAACCGTATCCAGTCTGAGGGGCAGTCGATTCTTTTGATTGAACACGATATGAAACTGGTGATGAGCCTCTCCCACAGGATTTTTGTAATGGACTACGGCAGCAAAATTGCCGAGGGCACGCCGGAGGAGGTGGGCCGCAACCCCGATGTAATAAAGGCTTATCTGGGCGATGATGCCAATGCTTGAACTCCGCAATATTCACACCTACTACGGCAACATCCAAGCCTTGAAAGGGGTGAGCCTGGAGATAGAGAGGGGAGAGATTATTACCCTTATCGGAGCCAATGGTGCAGGAAAAAGCACCACCTTGATGTCAGTGTGTGGCATTGTGCCGCCGCGTACCGGCGAGGTGGTTTTTGAAGGGCGAGAGATCCATAAGAAGAGCCCCGATAGTATCGTCGCAATGGGTATCAGCCAAGTCCCCGAGGGGCGTCATATATTTCCTTACCTGACAGTACGGGAGAACCTCGATATGGGGGCTTTTCTGCGGGTGGACAGAGAGGGGATCAAACGTGACCTCGATTATGTTTTTTCACTCTTCCCCATTCTTGCTGAACGCGCAGGCCAGACGGGCGGCACACTCAGTGGCGGAGAGCAGCAGATGCTTGCCATGTCCCGCGCCTTGATGGCCAGACCGCAACTGCTGCTACTCGATGAACCCTCCATGGGGTTGGCACCGCTGATGATCAAGCAGATATTTAAAATAATCAAAAAAATCAATGAAGAACACAACACCACTATTTTTCTAGTCGAGCAGAATGCCAACCAGGCACTACAGATTGCCGATCGTGGCTATGTGATTGAGAACGGCAAAATAACCATCAACGACCAGGCAGAAAAACTCTTGGTCAATCCAAATGTGCAGAAGGCGTATCTGGGTATATAAAGATGCACGACTGCGGCTCTACTGCGTAACTACTAAATAACCCAGTGCAGATGGATAACTAAAGTGCCCCTCTGTGTCAGGATAGTTGTCGCCCCAGTCGCCCCAGTCGAGCATCCGTTTCTGGTGGCAACAGGGGTGGAAGTAGCGACCCTTTGCCCTGTTGTAGGGCTAGATCTCGCCCTGGCGTCTCTTGCAACCTTAGCGGTCTATTTGAATAGGCTCATATTACCGGTAGAACACCTCTCTTTCCGGCGAAGATAGAGGCTCTAGTCTATCACCCATCTTTAACGCAATAGCATCTCTCACTAGGCAAAAAGCAATACCTGACCCCGTGCTCCCCAAGTGCCGTATACGGACCCGTATGTACGGTGTTGCGGGAGGGGGCTGTTAGAGCGGCTCCCTATCCCGATTGAGCCGCTGTTTCGTGTTCAATATCCCACCCAGGGAACACTAGAACTGCAGGATGACATTTTAGTGCTCTTGCAAGTACTTTAGCTCTTTCTACACCGATGTTAATTTTGTCATGCTCAATTGCAGAAAGTGTAGATTGAGGAATACCAGTGATTGCAGCTAATTTATTTTGACTTAATTCTTGCAATTCTCGAATGATGCGCACAGATTCACCAATTGATACTTCAGCTCGCTTGGTCGATTTTTGGTAATTATCCATTATTTTCTCCTGTAGTCGTGTGCTGTTACTTTGACTACCTTTACAAATAATTGGTCATTTTCGATTTTATAGATGATGCGGTATTGAATATTGAGACGAGATGAGCGATAACCTTTCCATTTTCCTTGTAACGGTTCATCGTTAAATCCTTTGATTTGTTTCAGTCCACTTGGCCCTGATATCGCGACAATATCTTTCCATTTCTCATACCGCTTTAAAATCTCAATCGGCAGAGAACTCAGATGTTTAACGGCGTTTTTATGCTCATATATTTTCCACATACCATAAACAGTATAAATACCATATTCAGTATGTCAAGCGTATTTTGTATAACGCGCCACATCAGCCATCCGAGAAACGCGTAGCGTTTTTTGGGTCGGCTGGATGTGATTAGCTTTCATACATATGTGGATGGCGAGGCAATCGCTCAACCATGCTCTGTAATTCTGATATTTTGGTGTGTTCTTCAAGCATTTCATTAAGCTTGCGAACTAGCTCTCTATCAAATTCACCATTATTAATAGGTGAACCATGTGGCGCAATAACCAGATTGTACGGCGATGTGTACCGTGAACGAATTTCAACGTCATTGCCGAGCTTAACCAGTTCTCCACCTATCATTGCTGCATTGTCGTCGTATTGACCACGAGTTACTAAGTACTTCCCTTTATATAAGCCGTATTCTTCCCAATCATAGCCAAATGTTTCAATTGCACTTTCATGTTTTTCGTCACTACTCGGGTACAATCCGGTAGGTGCCATTGGCTCAGCCTCAATATAAACGAATTGCCTGTAATAACTACTGGATGGCACGGCTGCAAGGCGCTTTATTTTTAGCTCTTTGTAATCTAGTAAAACCATTTGTTGATCAATAACTCGGAAGTTATCAATTCCCATATTCCCACCACGAAACCACCAAATAGGGGTTTGACTTCCATCTTCTCCTTGATAAGTAAATGGTGGATCGAATAATTTTGAAAGTCTCTTGACGCTGTCTGTTGGCGAGTACCACGCTATTTCCCTAACGCCTGGGAATGCCTGACCAAATCGTTCTGCGAAGAAAGCAGTGCTGTTGACTCTGTTAGGAAGTGTTGTCTGTTTTGTGTTGTCCTTTGATTCTTCTACAGATTCTGTATCTTTACTGATCTCATCAATTTGCTTTTTCTCGGAATCAGCACCCGCTGTTTTTCGTCTTAATACTTCTGACCCAACAGATATGAGTCCTAGCAGTACAGTCCAAGGTTCATAATTTCCGCTAGGATCGCCTATCCAAGCAATAGCTAAAATAGCTGTTGAAAATACCGCCAAGATTTCAACTGTGAGTATCAAAGAATCTCCTACTTTTTTATAAAGCTAACGCCAGCCATAACCGGAGGCAAAAAGTTGCAGAGGGAGAAACGACCGGCGCAGCTTTTTGACGTCCAAGTTTATGGCATTGTTAGGCCAAGCCATGGTCTAGCCTCCCTGCGAAGTAATGAAGAACGAGAAGAACTAAATGTAACCTGAATGTTGAATCAGCAGATTCAGATAGACCGGGATGTGAACCTTCAGGGTGCAAGCGTTTCCAGAAACCTTCCACAAACCCGGTTCCGTTGTGCAAAAATTCATTGTATTCCTTGCTGAAAAAACCAACATTAGCAAGTTCGGCTTTTCGTGCTTGGCTTTGTATAGCATTACCTGCATTGATTAACGCATGGGTTTTGTTAAAAAACTCTTCGACAAATGATCGAAGCTGGGCGTTTGCTGCAGCCCATTCACCTCTACCATGAGCCGCCACTGCTTGTTCATAGTGGCCTAAGGCTATATCGAAACCCCTTTTTTTTAATATTTCAAGCAACCTATCTTCAGCTTCAACCAGGGGTATCTGGGATGGGAGTGAGGCTCGAATAGAGTTCTCTGTTAACAGATAGCCATCTTTTTCCAAATGATGCTTAAACTCTAGAAAAAGCTCACCTGAATGATACTTGTTTTTCAGTAGATACCCTATTACCTCGACTACCACGACTGAACCCATAGGCCCTTTTGCATCTTTATTGGCGATAAGGTGTTTTGATATAGCAGTTTCTTTCTTTTTTATATAGGGCAAAGTTCCTATTACATGCTCAATCTCAAATTCCATACAGAACCGCTCGACCTCATCATGAGTTCGAAAATCGAACGCGTTTACAAGTGCAGGGATTGTTTTTCTAGAGAGCATGATTATTATGGCCTAACGACCAAGCTCACCCGACGAAAACCGCATCGCGGTTTTTGGTCGGGTGGAGCGCCTGGTTATGTTTTTATCAAACAAAGTATGCTCTTTGCAGCGTTAAATACTCATCCGCTTCTATATTCAGCGCATGGACATACCCCGGAATAATTTTACGTTTCTCAGCGTTATACATAAGAGGTGCTACAAAAGACTGTTTCTCTAGTAAGGTACCAACATTGACTGCCAGCTCTCCACTCACCCAGAACATTGTTTTTTCACTTTCCATCAAAGTCGGATGAGGATCTGGAACAGACCTGATAAGTAAGGAAACACTTTGCCCTTGAAGCAGGGTAGTTCCCTCAATAGTAAAACTACCATAGTGAGTTACCTTTGGAGATTCTACCTTTCCGCCTCCTTGAACTGATGCCTCCCACTCCATGTTTTCACCAAATATTTGATGGCTAAACCCAGGAGGGCCTGTGACCCTGGGAGGGTGTTCTATGAACTCTGGGTATTGCACTGTGAAACCAATTCTTCGTATCTCAAAATCAGAAGTATTTTTTATTGTGACTGTGTGCTCGACACGGTCACCAATAGTGCTCTCGGTAACTACGACCTTTTCTTCAGCAGAATGAGTTACACCGATCCCCTTTCTTATTTCAATTGTAGGTAGCAACCACTTATTATCTGCTTGCCCTCTTATTTGGGATTCATGGCGATCTTTCCAGTTCTTAAGTAGTTCAACAGAAAATCTCTGCTCATCTGTATCTATTTCACGAGCATGATTTTGGCACATGTAAATGGCATTAGAGATATCTTTTCTCTCTTCAACTTTCTGAGATTCGTTGTACCTAGGACCATCACTGCTTGCCGCACAAATGTGTGCGGCAACACCAATGGTTGCGGCCTTAGTAGGCTCCTCACCAGGTAGCCAGCATAATTTGTCGCAACCAGGATAACTACAACGCCCTCCAGACCGTTGAGCCAGTGTTCGTTTTGTGGGTATGGAAAAATCATCGCGTGACAATTTAGTAGCTCCTACCTATCAAGAAAACATAACGTTTTAGTGTAACCGTTCACGGGCATAAGGACAGTATTTTCTGACCTCAGCCCAGAAAACACAGATTATCCATAAACATTATTCTGGTTTCAGAAGCC
>JBEVXV010000292.1:0-6238 GCA_040505915.1 Sedimenticola sp.
GGCGACGCATCACAAACTTTCCAGAACATAGCGGACTATCACCACCAGGGGCAGTTGATGGCGAGCTCCCCGGTCCCCAGCTACGGTGTAACCACGTCCGCCGACCTGAACCACTCGCTCCAATTTCTCGGTGCAGAAAATGAATCTGCCACAGACGGAAATATTGAACGACTGTGCAATCTATTTCGGGGTCTTCCGAGAGACATGTTCGTCAACAGGATTATTGGAACATATGTTTCATCTGAGCGACTTGAATGTGTACGCTCACAGGTATTTGGATATGTAAAGGTGTACGACGAATTTCCCTACGGGCGTACTGTGGAACTGAAGCGGCGTATGCAGACCCGGGCTGGCGACCCCTTGGTTAAGAAATTAGCCCGGGACATTCATTGCTTAATTTCTGTTGTGGAGGGTGCCGACTTTAATGTCTTAGTGGATATGTTGAGCCTTTCCCGTCCTGCTAAACCACGTAACTCCCAGTCATCAAAATCCCACACACCAATCAGTCAATACAGTAATACATGTGGCTGTGAAGTGGAACTAAAACTCTTGAAAGATACATTAGCGCAGGTGAAAGCAGACATAATAAACTTAAAGCAAACAAATGTGGTGAATGAAATGCGCAAAGAGCAAATAAATACTTTAAAATGTTCTGTAACTAATTTAAAAAGTGACATTATGAACATGCGACAGACGTTTTGTTCTACCCTATACGAGTTAAACCGCCAACTAAGCCTACTGTCAGGCGGTAACACGGAGGCATTGTGCCACATGTCTGTGCCATCGCCTCCGGCTGCTCCATACACATCCGGTAATACTGATAAGCGTTCAGATGTATCCCCAATATCCAATATTGGTGGTACACATACCAATACCGTACAAAAGGAGGCATTTACGCCTCATACAGCTAGTCCCTCACCAATCGGAAATAGCCGTACGCCAGAGCGTGCTACCGCTGAGAAGCCGCCAAGTGGGGACGAAAACATAGCTGGGGCCGACCCCACTGTTGTCCTATCCCCAAATTCAAGCTTAAATAACGTGCCAATGAGGCAGCGTTCTATGCGTAGTAATCAAACCGCAAATGGTCAATCAAACAGCGCTCAGGGCGACGATACCGCAACGCCAAAGACAGTAGCCAGTAGCGGCACAATCACTGCGGATAAAAACGCTGTTGTTACTACGTATGCTGATGCATTAAAACGGGTCACTGGACCCGACTGTGTAAAATCATCTACATCCAGGTGTTCAAATATTAATAGTATATCTGGTAATGATACCGATTCTCTTACCCATACCACACGCGGTTCTAACGCGCCAACTGACTGTGGCCTCTCTTTACAATCACAGGGCGAATCTGACAAAACCGCATCTAATACCACGGTCATATTTTCAGCGTCGAACGAGGTTAGCACAACTAATATTCACCGTCGCAGTCAGTCGGATGACCCACGAATTGGTCAGCTAACGGCTTCTAACGCCCCGAGGCACAGTCTAAACATACCGGTAATGGTGACAAGAAGATCTAATGATCTTCGGTCCGACGGCCGCGGCTCAAATAAACGCAGGAATAATATTCGAAATTTCCGTTCTGTCAGTAATGTAGTATCTGTCAGAGAGTCAGATTCATCAACACAAGACGAAATTTCTTCAACGAATAACAAATTAGGTCACGGTGACCTAGTTTTACAAGATTTGAACGAAAACACTGACAGCGCTGATAAGGAGCGTAACAATGATGATTTATCGGACTATGTACGCAAACGGCCTAAAAGGTATTACATTGGCGGATTTAAAGCCGGAATATCAGAGGACAGAATTTACCGATATGTCGAGAAGCGCGGACCACGTGTATCTCAAATTAAGATTTTTAAGAGCCGTACGCCAAATAGTGTAACCATTCGTTTGAATGTTGAATCTGACAGTAATTGTCACTTAGTAGAGCAGCCGAGATTTTGGCCCAGAAATGTGGTTTGCAGGCCGTGGATTTCTAACGGACCACGCCGTAAAGAATATCAAAATAATGGTAGTGGTTTAAGCAATAATCGTGATGATTATACGGGTTATGACGGGTCACAAAACTTTTATAATTATACGGGTTATACTGGGTGGAAACCAGTTGATGACTATGCGGGCTATGCTGGGTCGCACAACCCGTATATCCATATTTCTTCTGTAGGTATTGACTAATGCATATGTTTAGTGCGTATCATATCTATATACTTATATCAATGGCCTGTGTTACCGGATCAAACCTGTCAATGGATAGCAACATACGACTTATGACATGGAATGCTACTGGAATCATGTCCAGCTGCTCATATCTTTGTAAAACATTAAAATCAGAATCCGTAGACATATGTGGCATTTCAGAACATTGGTTATATGACCATGACCTACATTTTCTAGACTGTATAGATAATAACTATAGCTGCTATGCAGTGTCAGATTTTGATTTGAGAACACCAGGCAACAGACGGGTAGGTAAAGGTGGTGTATGCATCATGTGGAAAAAACAACTTGATCAGTGTATAACCAGAATTGAATTTGATGATGATAGAATTATCGGAATCCAATGTGAATTTGCACCAGGCTGCTATTTATATGTATTACAAGTATATCTTCCGTGTAGTAACCACTCTATGAATGCTTACAAAGACAATATCGATAACATATATAACATAATGAGCATGTATAAAGGCAAGGGGATTGTGTTAGTTATGGGTGATTTTAATGCGCATTTAAATGGGTGGCAAAGGTATATTAAACCATTAGATGAAAGGGGCATATTATTATCCAATTTTCTAAGTGACAACAATCTTGTATCTGTCAATACATGTGATGTATGCGTCGGACTTGGCTCCACTTTTGTTTCTTATGATGGCGGTTCTGAATCTTTTATTGATCACATTATTGTCGAGCAAGAACGGTTTGATACAGTGAAATGATGCATTATTTTAGATGATGATGGGTTAAATGTATCTCGGCACAGGCCAGTGTTGTGTGATCTGAGCTTCCCAATTACCAAAACTTTATTTGATACACGCCATGTGCACAGCAGACGGACAAACTGGCAAAAAGCTAGCGCTGAACATATCCGTTTATACAGTGAAAACCTAACTGAAGTTTTGAATAGCTGTCATCAGCATAATTCTGTATACTATAACACTAACTCGATTGATAATGTATACGACACGATTGTGGAAAGTATTAAAACTGTGTGTGATACCTGTATCCCGAAATCAAGCTACAAACCGTACTTGAAACCGTACTGGAATAATACTTTGAAAGACTTGCATAGGTACGAAATGAGCATGCGTCAAACCTGGATACGTAATGGCAGACCCAGAGGACATCAACATCCATCGTACACCGATTACAAATTGGCAAAACGTCGCTTCAGGGCATATCATAGACAGTGCATTGAGCAATATATGTCTGGGCTGGATGCTGAAATTGACACCGCAGCGGAATTAGATACTACATCGTTCTGGAAACTTTACAACAGGCGGAAACAACGAAGCTGCAATGCCGCAGGAACTGAAATAAATGTTGAAGGTCAAATGTGCAGAGACTCTGATTTGATTACAGCTGGGTGGGGAAATTATTTTAAGAAACTGTACTCGTCTAGTTATGAAACATACTTCGATGCAGAACATATTTCCACGGTGCGTGAACATGTAAACACTATTAAGCAACGTCAACTATTGACACTTACAGATTCACATTATACTTCACATTTTTCCACGATGGATGTGAAAGACGCTCTAAAACAGTGTAAAAGAGGCAAAGCGAGTGGAGAAGATACGATTGAATATGAACACTTGATTTTCGGTGGCGATATGCTACATGATATATTAGCCAAACTTTACTCAAGCATGTTAACTTATTCACATACTCCTACTAATATGAAGCGTGGCTTGATTGTGACACTACACAAAGGCGGCAATAAACGCAAAGACGATCCGAACAACTACCGAGCCATAACTCTAAGTTCATCTATCCTTAAATTATACGAACGATTGATCCTAGAGAAAATTACATCTGAGAGTGATTCATCGCGTCTTTCAAACTTACAAGGAGGTTTCCAGAAGGGAATGGGTTGTATAATGACGTCATTTTTGCTGCGCGAAAGCATACTGTATGCCAAGGAAAACCATAGTAAGCTGTACGTATGCTTCCTCGATGTACAGAAGGCATTCGACACAGTGTGGCATGATGCACTATTCTATAAGTTAGATATGATGAACGTAGACAGTGCTATAATCCGATCCATTATGGACATGTATGAAGGGGCGGAATGTCGTGTTCTGCATAATGGCCACAGTTCTGATAGTTTTCCAGTGTTGCAAGGAACGAAACAAGGCGGGGTTATCTCCCCCTTCCTATATTTAGTATATATTGACCAACTAATGCGCAAGTTAGCCTCTGTAGGTGATGGTCTCGTTATCTATGATCAGAACTGTAGTTGCCCTACCGTAGCAGACGACATGACTCTCATTTCCTTTTCCAAGCGAGGCCTAGATGCTATGATGGGTATATGCTTTAATTATTCCAGGAAATGGCATTATAAATATAACGCCTCCAAAAGTGCAGTAATTGTTTTTAACGAGACAAAATATGATTTCTGTACGCGTGATAGAACATGGAAACTGGGTACCGAAATTGTTCATGAGCGCACTGAATATACACATCTAGGCATCGTCTGTGAAAAAGAAATGGGAAACAGTGAAAATGCAACCATAGCCGCGACCAGACTGAGATGCACATTCTTTGGTCTAATCAACTCCGGCATTCACCAGCATGGCTTGCACCCCATAACGTCAAAGAAAATATATGAACTGTTAGTGATTCCACGCGGTTTATATGGGTGTGAACTCTGGAATGATTTGAACACAAACGAACTGTTACTTCTTGAGCGGTCACATCGGTCTTGTGTCAAATTTTTGCAAGGACTACCTCGTAGAACTAACACTGATGTATGCAACAGTTTGATAGGAACACATTCGCTAGAGTCGTTTATTGATCGAAACAAACTCAGATTTTTTGGACAAATGTGTATGCTTCCAGGTACAAAACTTGTGAAAATTGTGTTTCTTAATAGACTTACCAGTTACTGTAACGACCCAAGTGCATTGCGCGGATTTATACCTGATATTTTCCGGATTATTGCAAAATATGGTCTGGATCATATACTGTGGTCGTTTATTGATTCGGGCGTGTTTCCGTCAAAATATGCGTGGAAACAAACTGTGCACAGCCATATACTTGAACACGAATCCCGTAATTGGTTTCAGCGGGTTCAGTCCTCCGATCACCTAAGCGACTTTCTACTAGTTCATAACTCGGTTTCCACTTTTAAGTTGTGGTCATTGAGTATGGCAGATCACACACTACTGGACCAGTGCCGTTCGGCCGTATATTTACAAGGCAGATTTTTCGCTGAGGCCCGTGTCCAATACTGTCGTAGATGTGAACTCTGTTCTGATAATATAATTCTTCACCACCTATATGAATGTGTGTATTTAAAATCGGAAAGAGAGAAGTTCTGGCGTGAGCTCATGTTAAAATGTGGACAAACAGTTTTCAGAAAATTCAGTGCGTTAAGTATACACGAACAAATATACGTTATCCTTTGTAGCGACAGAAACATCTTAAACATCGCAGACTGTCAAGAGAAAATAGTCACATTAATATGCCTAAGGTACCTGCATAAGGTCCGGTTATCTATATTTCAGTAGCCATGTAATACAACCATACTTTAGTAGGCGTGGAGCACTGCGGTACGGTGGATCTACACATGTATGCTTTTAATCATGTTTCTGACATACTATATGCTATGTGTATCCATGTATGTGCGTATATGTGCATACATGTATACATATGTGTATGTGTGCTATATTTATGCTTAAGGTCATGCGTGTGATGTAATATAGTGGGTATGTAGCCTTTATACTTGGTAGTGTCAAGTAGTCCAGGTCGGTGTTCTGTCGCTAATGCATTTTCTGGCATCTAGAATTTCGCTCTCGCCCTAGGTCTCAATTATGTAACTTCCGGTGTTTGCGCGCTAGTGTTCAATGTAAACGCTTTATTATTCACGCTCTGGTTTACAGTAAGGTGGTCTCGTATTTTCGATTTCGCGCTAGGCCCCCACGTCATAGTCAGCAGGGTGTAAGATGCGCGCCGGCATCTGACAGACCGCGGATGTGGACGGTTGACACTACTTTATGACGATCGGCAA
>JBEVXV010000293.1:0-2429 GCA_040505915.1 Sedimenticola sp.
CAGACTTTTTCTCTTCCCCTAGCCTTTTCACAACGCTACCCAGATACTCAATCAACTGCCCCCTCAACTCGGGATGTTGAAGCCCGTATTCAATATTGGCCTCAAGAAAACCGGCTTTGGATCCACAATCGTAACGAATTCCATCAAATTTATAGGCATTGACACCCTCCTGAGCCAACAGGGTACTGATTGCATCAGTCAGCTGTATCTCGCCTCCGGCACCTCTACCCGTTGCATGCAACAACTCAAATATACTGGGAGAGAGAATATAACGACCCACTACACCCAAATTTGATGGCGCACTTTCCGGCTTGGGTTTCTCAACAATACTCTCAATTCGAGATATCTTAGCATCCGAATTGTCCACCTTGACGATACCGTACTGATCGGTCTTATCCCTATCGACGGTCTCTACCGCTATAACACTCTCTCCCGTCTCCCCGAACTGCTTTACCATCTGTTTCAGGCAGGGGTTACCGTTACCATCTATCAGATCATCGGCCAATATGACGGCAAAAGGCTCATCTCCAACCGCTTTCTCCGCACAGAGAACAGCATGCCCTAGCCCCTTGGCCTCGCTCTGTCGGATATATATGCAATCGACATGAGAGGGAATAATCTCATTCACCTGCTTGAGAAGCTTATTCTTACCCTTGAGTTCAAGCTCATGTTCCAACTCATAGGCCTTGTCGAAGTGATCTGGAATGGCACGCTTATTCCGTCCAGTAACAAAGATCAGAGTATCCACCCCAGCGGCAACCGCCTCTTCCACTGCGTATTGGATAAGGGGTTTATCAACTATCGGCAACATCTCTTTGGGTGTCGCCTTGGTCGCAGGAAGAAAGCGAGTACCCAAACCGCCCACAGGAAATACCGCTTTTCTGATTTTTACTGTCGTCATCAAGTTATCCTTACCATTTTCGTAACTATTCAGTACCGGGCTCCGATCTTAATTGCAGGAGTGGTCTCTTGAAACGCGATGAAACGTAACTATTCAGCTATACCTATTTTTGGGTTGTTTTTTACCCGGGGTCGGTGTCGATTGCGTCAAAATGGGTGGCAAATGTATCTTTTTACGGCGCAATGCTTTCGCTCCTTACCCACATCCATGTGGACAATCGACTCCGACCCCAAGCCCTGCTAAATAGTTACAAAGTTAAATACCAAAAATAATCTTTTCACTCCGCCATTGTATAGAATTTACCTCTACAGAGCACCCACAAAGAATATATGGTGGCCGTAGGATAAATCCTACAACCACCATTATGAATCGGTAGCGGTAGGTGCATCAAACCACAATCCTCTGTATTATTCCCGACTGTTTTATTCAGCATCAATATTGAGAGAAGGCTTGCCCAAAAGGATCACGCCGAATGAACCGCCAAGGGCTAAAGCCCATACATTACATCCTGCTATTACTCTGTTGGGCAGCCGCTATTTTTTACCTCTCCCACCAACCCGGCAGTGGCCCTGATGAGATCACCCCCTGGCTCCCTGGCGAGATCAAAAATCTTCTCCATATACCCATATTTGGTCTCTTTGCACTCCTGCTTTGGTATGGAATCAAAGACCATTTCCAACGCCTGGGCTGGGCATTTATCTCCGTCATAGGTCTAACCCTGATCTTTGGCATTCTCGATGAGTGGCACCAATCATTTATTCCCGACCGTACCGTCTCACTAGAGGATGTGATCTCTGATCTGCTGGGTGGACTGATTGCCGTATCAGCCGCTTTATACTGGCACAAGCGAAAAAATAGAAAAGAGCCGCACAAATAATGGATATCCTACAGATCATACTTCTCGCACTGGTTCAGGGGTTGACAGAGTTCCTACCCATCTCCAGCTCTGCGCACCTGATTCTTGCCCCGATGCTGTTCGACTACCCGGATCAGGGGCTGGCCTTTGATGTTGCTGTCCACCTCGGCTCGCTACTGGCGGTAGCCACCTATTTCAGGCATGAGCTCTATGTAATGATCCGGGATTTTTTCGCATCTCTGAGAGCCAATGGCAGGAAGACCGAAAACTCCCGCATGGCCTGGATGATCATTCTGGCCACCCTGCCGGTGATGGTAGCCGGCCTGCTGCTCAAATCCATTGTGCAGAACGACCTCCGCTCGATCACTGTGATCGCTGTGACCACTCTCCTGTTTGGGCTACTTCTTCTCTGGGCAGATATAAAGGGAAATAAGAGGCGTGATGAGTATAGCGTCTCCTGGAGAGATGCACTTTTCATCGGGCTGCTACAGGCCGTTGCCCTAATACCAGGCACCTCCCGCTCCGGCATCACCATGACAGCTGGATTGCTACTGGGCATGACGCGTCAAGCCGCCTCACGTTTCTCATTTCTGCTCTCAATCCCCACTATTCTCATGTCAGGAACCCTGGTCACCTACGACTTGATTAGTGGCGCTGAGGCGGTAGCATGGA
>JBEVXV010000294.1:0-5170 GCA_040505915.1 Sedimenticola sp.
TATTAGAGAGGCAGCATGTAAGTAGTATACCCCCTCTTTACTTGCAAACAACCGGGAACCAGTTGTAGAAAGGTAAACAAATTATCAGTGGAAACATTTAGTCAATTATTACAAATTATTACAAATTCTAAGAAGAGTTCAGTGTTGTAATCTTGATACGGAACAATTACTAGTGCGTGTCGATGTGCATGTTGAATTTGGACAGTGAAAGTGAACGACTATATTGATAATTTCATGTTTGAAGTTGCAGTGATAACTAACTCATACATGTATATAGCGGCCATACTAACCTGCCCTTCGGTCAGTGCATTCAGTGAAATTCATTGAAGTGTAACGCAGAAGACGACCCACGCCCGATTATACCACAATCAGGGGAGATAATTGCGGCAAGCTTGTGATAGAGCAAAGTAGTGGTTGTTGCCCTTGGACTGTAACAATGGGTATTTGTACTACTAGCTGGCGTTGTCGAATTGGGACTTTTAGCATGCCAGTTCCCAAGAGTAAATTCAACTGTCCAAAACTGTTTCTGAATACATCCAACGCGATAAGACTCATATTATGCATGAGTATACTATTAATCATTGGAGGCATTGAGCCAAACCCGGGACCAACTGGACGAGGAAGTACCCGATCTACCTCCGCCAGGCAGGCTCAACGAACGTCTCTATCATCCAGCCAGTCTCAGTCCCTACTAGATACCGACGAATCCGGCGACATTCGTGTAACTCGATCTATCCCTCAGGGACACGCTGAAGCGCACCAGGACGATTCTAATGTGGTCTATTTATTGAACTGCATGAGAAGTGACTTGAACAGCAACATGTCTGAAATTAAAGACAATTTAAAAACTCTAAATACGAAAGTCGACACGATTTCGGACACATGTGAGTTCCTGAAAACCGAAAATGAAACCTTGAAAAAGCAAAATGAATCACTATGTACAAAAGTGAAAGACTTAGAAATCCACATTGACAACATTGAGGGACAATCCAGACGGAACAACCTACTATTCCACGGAATCAAGGGCGATGCCAACGAGAGCTGGGACGTTAGTGAACGTAAGATCCGTAACTTCATCACAGAAGAACTCCAGATGCCCGAGGGTGAAACGTTTGATCTTGAAAGGGCCCACAGGCTCAGACTTCCTGGCAATAGGAACGACGGTCCTATAATTACGAAATTCACCAAATACAAGGATCGCGAATCAGTGATGAACTCTGCACGTCGCAAACTCGACGGTCGATCGCAGTATCGTGTGGCTGAGGACTTCACACCTCGTGTACGTCAAGCAAGACGTGCGCTAGGGGAAGACATGGTACGGGCGCGTAACAAGGGCTACCGTGCATCCATAAAGTTTGATAAACTGATTATTGACGACAAAATCTACAAGTACGACGAACAATCACAGAAACCCAAATTAATAGGCCGTACTTCGTCTCGAAATCAGAATCCACCGCCGCCGCCACCTGCACAGGTGTCCTCCCAGATGTCAACACAGCAGCCGCGTATCTCTGGTAACAGCGACACAGACACGGAACTCGGGGGCGAAGCTTCATCAGACATACTATTATAGGATGAAGGCCGAGGCTCTTCGAATGACTTCGGTTTTTCTAACTCTGCTAGTATTAACTATCGTGATGACTGTACTTCTACTTATAGTAACACAAACATAAACATATTATCATGGAACATTCAAGGTTTAAAGAAACACACGATTAACACTGATATGCTACAGTATTTATACAATTTTGATATAATAGGTTTAAATGAAACTTGGTCTGATTTTAAGGGTGAATTTGATGACTTGTTATATAATTATCGATGTTTTGATGACGTTCGATCTAACCTGCGTAATATACGCAACAGTGGTGGTATATGTGTATTTGTGAAGGACACTTTGTTAAAAGCATTATCAGTCAGACAAATTTTTAACGACTTTAAAAATTGTGTATTGCTCTATCTCCACACGTCTCATATCCATGCTACAGATATAATCATGTGTTTCACATATATATCGCCGGAAGGTTCTACCATATACAATGATAGTGATGAGAAGAACGGTGTGAAACTGTTAGAGAATTGTTTGGTTACCGTGCGTGACCAATATCCCCATTGTTCCTTATACATTGCTGGTGACTGTAATGCCAGATGCAAAAACTTATTGGATTATATTCCAGATGATACCCTTGATCCCATATTTGGGGATGTCCCTTATGAAGGAGATAATTTTGATAAGCCCAGACAAACGAAAGATAATATCAGGTATAATTCATTTGGTCAATCACTTGTTGATCTATGTTGCCTTTTGAATGTACACATGCTTAATGGTAGAACCCCCGGTGATGAACATGGTGAGTTTACTTGTACAGCAAACGACGGGTGTAGCCTGGTGGACTATAATATTGTTTCGACAGAATTATTTGACAAAATTTGTAGATTTCGTGTAGAAGATCGCGACGAATCCGACCACTTCCCTTTAGCCTGTAAAATGCAATTTCGCAAGAAATCAAATTCACATATTGATTCAGAACATAATTTACGTCTACGCAACTCAGATGAAAATACCACAAAATTCATATGGTCGACACGTAGATCAGAAACATTCATATCCAACTTCACTATTGCCGTGCGAGAACAACGCGAACATATTATTACTCTGATAAATACAAGTGTAGATGCTGGAGTTAACGCCCTTGTGAATATATATCAGTCCGCAGCAGATTGCATGCGCATTCGCAATAGACAGTCGCGCACAGACACTGTAAACCAGAACGCGATATGGTGGGATGCCGAGTGCGAGACGATGAAATCCCATAAATATGCCTTACTCAGAATATTTCGCGCCACTGATAACCGCGCTGACCTACAAGCATACACCACCTACCGCAATCAATTTAAAAACATATGTAAAACTAAACGCCTAGCGTACGAAGTGCAACAACGAAGCGTACTAGTTTCAGCGCGTAATAACCCGACACAATTTTGGAAACATATTAAAATGTCTCGAGACCAAAAAACACAACTGAACGCGGAAATATTGTCAAACGATTGGTTCGACTATTTTGGAAAATTATTTTCATTTAATGCCGATCAAGATTTTGAATTTGACCTCGATACGCCAACAGCGGCTAATGCACAATCGCTAAATGATCCATTCACGGAACAAGAAGTAACAACAGCTATACACAAATTGAAAGTCGGGAAAACGCCAGGACCGGATGGTTTAGCGGTCGAATTTTTTAAAAATACATGCAATGAATCAACAAACCTCTTAACACAAATTTTTAATGCTATTTTCGACACCGGTATATTTCCCAAGATTTGGGGCCAGTCAATAATATGTCCCATACACAAGCAAGGATCACGTGACGATCCCAATAACTACCGTGCTATTTCACTAATTAATGCTATGAGTAAAATATTCGCTTCGGCAATGAATACACGATTAACTAAATGGGCTAATGATTACGACATAATTGACGAATCACAGGCCGGTTTTAGACAGGGCTATTCCACAATTGATAATATATTTATACTACAAGCTATGGTGCAAAAATATCTTTCTAAACAAGGGGGCCGGTTCTATTGTCTATTTGTCGACTTTTCGAAAGCATTTGATAGGGTCCAACATGATAAACTATTAACAAGTCTCCAAATAAAGGGAATCGGGGGTAAATATTTAAGAGCATTAAGAGCAATGTACGGAAGCTTATCATCATGTGTAAGATCACAGGACGGTCTGACCGATTATTTCCCTTGTCGCATTGGAACGCGTCAGGGCTGTGTGAGCAGTCCTCTACTTTTTTCTCTCTTTATTAATGACTTAGCTACTCTTTTAAGAGACCAGTGTGGTTCTGGAATATTCATTAATAATGACATTCCAGAAATAATTAATATAATGTTTGCCGACGACATTGCAAACGGTGCAGAAACGGTCTTTAAATTGCAACAACAAATTAATGTTATAGCCCAGTTTTGTCTACAGACTGGAATGCAAATCAACACCAACAAAACAAAGGTAATAGTATTTCGAAATGGTGGGATATTACGCTCGTATGAAACATGGTCTTATCAGTCCACGCCATTAGAAGTCGTACCATTTTATAAATACCTCGGGATTCTGTTCACTCCTAAACTTATATGGACCAGAGCCAAAGATTCACTAGCGGCTCAGGCCAGGAAATCAGTAATGGCTATTTCTGGTTATCAACGCAAATTTGGATACTTTCATCATCAAGACAAATTTAAAGTGTTTGATGCGATGGTTAAACCCGTCCTTTGCTATGGGGCAGAAGTTTGGGGTTACGAAATATCAGATCGAATTGAAGCTGTACATACAAGTTTTTGTAAATCGTTTCTCGGATTATCTCGAAATGTAAACAACTCCATGGCTCTCGGTGAGTGTGGTAGATATCCACTCTGTACTACATATTTAGTTAAATGTGTGGCCTACTGGTGTCGTCTGCTACATATGCAAACTTTTCGATATCCAAGGAATTGTTACTTAATGTTAAAATCGCATGACGATGTCGGCCGAGTAAATTGGGCCAGTAAGATTAAACATCTGCTATTTATGTACGGCTTCGGATTCGTCTGGATTTCGCAGGACGTCGGAGACACAACTGTATTTTTAAACCAGTTTAAACAACGTATCATTGACTGCTGTAAACAGACTTGGCACAGTGAAATCGAATATTCCAGCAAATGCCTTCATTATAAGCATTTTAAAACTCTCTTGGATGTGGAAAGATACATCACATGCGACTTACCTTTTCATTTAAGACATGCTATGTCCGTATTTAGATGCTCTAATCACAAGCTGAATATAGAAGTTGGAAGGCATGTTGGAATACAGAGGGATCTCCGCACATGTACGTATTGTCTAACACATGCTAACAAAATTGTTCTTGAAGATGAGTACCATGCATTTTTTGAATGTTTTCTCTATAGTGATATACGACAGCAACATTTGCCGAGACATCTGTATTCCAACACATCAGTGAATGAATTTTACAGACTTATAAGCTCTGATAATCAAAACACCATAAAAATTATCTCAAACTACATTTATCTTTTGCTAAAAAGACGTAACACATTGTAACAGGCGCTTGCAACTGTTTTGTATGTATTCTACATGTTATGGGCCGGTGGCCTACATCATCAAATAAAA
>JBEVXV010000295.1:0-5831 GCA_040505915.1 Sedimenticola sp.
CGCCTGTAGATAAAAATCGATATGCACTTATCGTGTCTATAAATAGACACGGCAGTCTGCTCTACCCAGAACCCCCATATCCACATCATTCTAATTTCCTGCCCGGTATCGACAACACGTGTTTTCGCTCCGGGCGTTTTATTAGGCGTGGTATCTTTTCAAGTTAATATTTATTTCACTGAAGTGATTAGTTTTTTGGAGAATTTTCGTGAATATTCGCTGACAGTTGTGGTGTTTAATACCGACGAGGTGTATTGGTTTGTTTTGGACTTGTGAATGGTAAGTCACAACCACAGGGATACGGATTTATTTCCGAACGCCGCCACGTGGGCGGGCGTGTCGGCGAAGGCCTGGGGTAAGTTGACCATTATTTATTTTATTTTATTTTATTTTATTATTATGGTATTCATATGTGGTCACAAGGGTGCTGACTGGGATAACCACCCCGAGAATTGTTTCTCGTGTTGTGGTTGTTCGATTCAGGACCCTTGCTCGGTTTCGTTTCTCTGGGGCCATAAGACATGGGAAATGGCCAGAGGGAAGAAACCGAAAACAAAAAAGAGTATGAAAAGTTGTAAATCAACACATGAGGGTAAATTGACACCGGAAGTGGTGACGGCAGTGTCAGAGAATGTCGTGCATGACACATTTAAGGAGAACGTCCGGTTGCTGTCGCATCCCAACGGGAGTTCAGCGCCCGACACCATTAATTCTCCTCAGTTATCCGTCCGGTTGCTGTCTCATTCGAACGAGCAGTCAGCGCCCGACACTGTTATAACCCCACAATTACCGGTCCGGTTGCT
Source organism: Sedimenticola sp. (assembly GCA_040505915.1). Lineage (GTDB taxonomy): Bacteria > Pseudomonadota > Gammaproteobacteria > Chromatiales > Chromatiaceae > Vondammii. Next base: position 804 of record JBEVXV010000295.1, read on the forward strand.
GTCGTATCCCAGCGGGAGTTCAGCGCCCGACAAACAGGGTAATTTTCAAATTGGGGTGTACGATGGTTCAGATTACCCTTCATTATCAAATCAAGGGAATAATGAGTTGGGTGGTGGAGATGGGAATATGTTATCGGGTGTTCCATCACATAATGCAAATGGAACACACAGTAAGGTCAGATCAGATACGCATGGTGAATTATCGCGAGGCCGAGCTAGGTCTAGATCGCGAGAGTCCTATAAGCACCGTAGGCGACATCGGGAATATAAACATAAGCGACGTCACCATAGTTCATCTGATTCGTCTAGTAGCGCCTCGTCGGTTGATCGTTACAAACGACGTGTACATTCTCATAAACGTCGGCGTCGGTCTCTATCTAGATCTCCGGTGGATCGGTCCACATCCACGGAAATTGTTGATAACCTGAAATCATTTTTTCGAGAATTTATGGGACAAGAAGCCCCGTCTCAGATTTCTACTGTCAATATAAATGATCAGGTGGCCCCCCCCACTCCAGGGGTGGCTATTTCTACACCACAGTTAGGCGCGGATTATGTTCCACAGTTATCGGTAGACGTTTCAGAGACAGTAGAAAACGCCGATGATTTCGAGGACGAGACGCCTGCATTGACTTATGCAGACGCCATTGCTACCGTGTATCGTCTAATTAAGGATGAAGAACATTGCCCGACACAACCCCTTCCTAAACCGAGGGTTAGATCCCTACTTGAGAGGGAAGACGAACCAATTGATTTTGATATACCCACTCTTCCGCATTCATCAACAGTTAAGGCTATGGCGGATAGTTTAGAGAAAGACTCGGGGTTAGACTTGACTAAAAAGGGATCATTAATTACTAAGGAATTCCTGAAACGTCTTGGGCCTAGGTCTTATAAGGTTCACACAGAAAACTGGCCTATACGAAACCCCCCTCTAGATAGAGATGCCACTAAGGTCGGGATTCGAACATCGTCTACTAACACGATCCCACCTCAATTGTCGGAATCTTTGGAATCTCGGTCTAGATCGATGGTTAGCATGACGTCTCACCTGGATTTATTTTTGGCTGCCTTGGGCAAGGGAATGCGACAGGGGGAAAATTTGGAAACCTTGTCCCTTCTGTTGCAGTCGGCAGCTAAAACCAGTAGACACTTGATGGGTTCCGCTATGTCTATGTCCGCTGACTTTCTCCTGTGTAGAAGGGATGCGGCAATTGCTTCAGCAACCATTCTACCAGGTCGGGGTAGAGAGATTTTGAGGTCTTGCCCTCTCACAGCTAATACATTGTTAGGGGACAAGTGCTCGGAGGTCGCCGCAGCGGATCTTGTGGATAGGCAAAGGAATTTGTTGTCTACCACTATTTCTAAGCTGCAGTCACAGCCTAGCCAGTCCAGGTATAGTGGTTACCCTACTCATACACCGGTTGACAGGCCGACCATGAATAGGGTCCCACCCCCGGTGGGTCCTTCTCGTAGTATGCCACTCCAGCAAGGAGCTAGAGGGCGTTTTCCTCGATCACGTGGCAGGGGCGACAGTGGTAGAGGGAGACGTTTCTCCAGGTCCAGGCCTCGGAGGGGTAACTTCTAGCAGTGTGCGGGGAAACTTGCCCGATCTCGCCATTCCCTTCTCCTGGCTACCTGTAGGAGGCAGAATAGCCTTCTTCAGACACCAGTGGGAGGGAATTACGGACAACAAGTGGGTACTGGACATTATACGGAAGGGTTATGCGATTCCGTTTGTCCAGGACCCACCGTTGAGGCGGTCGCTACCAGAGAGCGACACTGTGCGAGATCCGATCAAGAGAGACCTTTTGAATCAAGAAATAGAGTCTCTCTTGGGGAAGAGGGCAATAGAGGAAGTCCGGGACCTCTCCAGTCCGGGCTTTTACAGCAGACTTTTCCTAGTGCCCAAAAAGAATGGGAAGCTGCGCCCCGTACTCGATTTATCGGCACTGAACGCATACATGCTGGTCGAACATTTCAAAATGGAAACAGCTCGGTCCATCCGGGGTACAATTCAACAGGGGGATTGGGCTGTATCCATAGATCTAAGGGACGCCTACCTGCATGTGCCAATGCGCCCTTCATCCAGGAAATACCTTCGGTTCCGGTGGCAGGACAAAGCTTATCAGTTCACTGTTTTGCCGTTCGGAATTTCAACAGCCCCGAAGGTATTCACCAAACTGATGGAGAGGGTGGCCGCAGTCGAGCGTCGAAGAGGGGTAAATTTGCTCCAATACTTCGACGATTGGCTTATCCACCAACAATCAAAACGACTACTGATGCAGAACTTGGGCACAGTCTGGCAAACTGTAACCAGGCTTGGACTGATACCCAATGTGGAGAAATCGGAGTTAGTTCCCACACAGGATTTCAATTATGTGGGAATGAATTTCATGACAGCATTGGGTATAGTCAGAGTTCCTTTAGACAGAGTGCAGAACGTTCTGACACTGGTTTTCAGTATTCTGGATGTAGTGGAAATCTCAGCTCGAAAATACCTGTCTTTGCTGGGGACACTCAATGCAACAGCAGAGTTTATCATTCTGGGGAGATTACACCTGAGACCCCTGCAATTTTATCTTCTGTTCCATTGGGTAGCTCACCGCTGTCCACTGGATATGTCTATCCCACTGTCGAGGGATTTCAAGAGGCACCTGCGTTGGTGGGCAAAGAGGGACAGATATTTGGCGGGCGTTCTCATGTCACAACCAGAGCCAGAGCTGTTTCTCACCACAGATGCGTCAAAAGTGGGGTGGGGAGCACATCTGGAACCTCTGGGCCTCATGTTTCAGGGCACTTGGTCAGTAGAACAGAGCCAAGAACATGTGAATATGTTGGAGTTAAGGGCAGTGTCGTTGGCATTGAATCAGGCAGTTCACAAGGTAGCAGGAAAGGTCATTCAAGTGTCAACAGACAATACAACAGTAGTGGCATATCTAAACAAGCAAGGGGGGACACATTCAGCCCCTCTTTGCTTGGAGACAATGAGCCTGTTGAATTGGTGTCAAAGCAGAGACATAGTGCTGCAAACACGTCACATAACAGGCAAATCCAACATATTGGCAGATTACCTCTCGAGGAGCATGACTCCAGTACTAACAGAATGGTCTTTAAGGAACGACATTGCGTCGGCAGTCATAAGGAGATGGGGGGACCCGAATGTAGATCTGTTTGCAACGAGGCTGAACGCGAAGTTGCCACTGTTCGTGTCCCCCGTGCCGGACGTTTCCTCATGGGCGGTCGACGCAATGTCATTCGGGTGGAAAAATCTGGACGGGTACGCTTTTCCCCCTTTTATCCTTCTTCCACGGGTGCTGAAACGAATCCGCTCGTATCAGTGCAGGATAACCCTAGTAGCCCCATTTTGGCCACAGAGGAGCTGGTTCTCCCTCCTATTAGAGTTGTTAGTCGCCCCACCAGTGATCCTCCCATTGTACACAAATCTTTTGTCCCAACACGGGGGGAAGTTGCTGCATGCCAATATCCAAAGTCTAAACCTATACGCCTGGAGATTGTCAGGAATTCGATCAGAGGTGACAAATTTTCAGGACGGGCTGCGGAGTGCATATCGGGAGCTAGAAGGAAATCAACATCCGCATGCTATGATGCCAAATGGGCAATATTTACAAATTGGTGTAGTAGCAGGCAAGTCAATTCACGCAATCCCGCTTTAGGTGAAATTGCAGATTTTTTCATTTACCTCTTTGAACAGAAAAAATGTGCCCCTTCCACAATTAAAGGGTATCGTTCGGCACTGGCTAGCGCATTCAAGTTCGGAAAAGGGGAGTTAAGAGCAATAGGCACAGATATTCGACTCTCTGAATTAGTCCGTTATTTTGAAAAAGAGAGACCATTATCAAAATCATTGGCACCTAAGTGGAATCTGACATGTGTGCTGCTGTCTCTTTCAGAGAAACCTTACGAGCCAATGGAACAAGCGTCTAGGTTGGATTGGTCTAGTAAAACGGCGTTTTTACTAGCATTGGCAACGGCCAAACGGAGTAGTGAGTTGCATGCGTTAACAGCGGACGGGGTATTTTTTGATGAACAAGGGAATGGTATGACACTGGCATATGAAAGTTCATTTTTACCCAAAACACAGCCAAGTGGCACCATTCCAGAGCCCTTTCGAATACCAGGTTTACATGGTGTCTCGGGCTCTGATGAGACTTTGTGCCCCGTCCGCGCAGTGAAACACTATTTGGAGTTATCTGCCAGTTTTAGGGGTAACAGGGGCAAACTTTTCATCCCAGTATCAGGGGATACAGAAATTTCTAAAGCCACAGTGTCCAGATGGATAGCTCTGGCAATCCGCAAGGCATACCAGGGGATATCCAAACGGAAACTGTCGCTACTTAAGATCAATGCGCATGAAGTGAGAGCTATTAGTACTTCCTGGGCATTTTTCAATCACTCCCCAATTAACAACATTCTTAATGCTGCATGCTGGAAGTCACACAGCACATTTTCAAAATTTTATCTGAGGAATATGACGGTTCAGAGTCAAGATTTGTATAAGTTGGGACCGTTGGTAGCGGCAGGTCAGGTCTTTTAAAAAAGGGTAACCTGAGATAAGGTGTTGGAAATGTGTTCTGTGGGAGTAGTTAAGGGAACGATTAAGGAATCTGGTGGTGGGTTGTTGTAAAGGTTCTTTAATGGTTATCATTTAGTGATCAGTGTACGATTGTACAATTGATTATATTGCATATATTCTATGGGTTATCAATTGTTTAATGTTAAAATTCGACATATCGAGTGGGAAGGAGTGGTCTAATGGCATCCGTGAAGTTTTCGAAGACATTGTTTAACTATAGACGATAGTAACGGTTGTCAAATGTCTTCGTTTTCTATGTGTATTATTCTTATGGCAACCGTGAAGTTTCGAAGACATTGTTTAACTATAGACGTTAGTAACGGTTGCCATAATGTCTTCATTTCTATGATTGTGTATTATTACGACACAAAAAAGGGGGGGGGGAGAGTGCCCGGCGTAATGACGAGTGGGCATATGGAGTAGAGAGACGA
>JBEVXV010000296.1:0-4042 GCA_040505915.1 Sedimenticola sp.
GTAATCACTATTATGACGAGTTCACCTCCGTGTATAATGTTTTCATAATAGACACCATCATGGCCGCATGATTTGCCCTTTTTGCATGTTGTCAGTGATTTTCTAACCAATTCGGTGTCTATTCGATATGTAGTGTCGCAATCAGTGGTAGATGCATCATACGACCGCGCTATTATGTCCGATAACTCTTGTTCACATGTATGCAGGCGGTCTCGGTTAAAGGCATTGTTCGTGGTAGAGGAATATAATTCGGTAAAGTAGTCTTTCCATCCGGTATTTATACTTTCTGGGGTATTACATGTTGTTCCGTTGAAGTCCATTTCATATGTATTGTGTTGTTTGCGATGTTTTCGTCGGGAATTTATTAACTTCCAGAATGCATTACAGTCCATTTCCGCGGCGTTGTCGATTTCCGTTTCTAGTGACGCGATATATTCCTGGACGATTCGACGGTGGACGCGCCTAAACTTACACTTAGCTGCCTTGTATTGTTTATAACTGTTATTGTTATTGTCACGTGGCCGATTATTATTAATCCAGTTTTGTCTTAGTATTGACATTTCCTTGTGCAGTGTAGCCAGTTCTTCATTCCAATATGGTTTAATATAGGGCTTAAACTTTGCTTTCGGTATGCATTGTTCTGTAGCATTGATAATCGAGTGAACTATGATGGAATAAAGTAGGTCAATGTCATTCGTTGATGTAATGTCCATGTCACGGGCATTACACAAGTTCGTATCGGAATTCAACATTGTCGAATAATTGTCTAGTGAGCTTTGTTTTACATTTCGCCAATGTAACATACGCGCACTTTCACTGGTAGTAGGGTTGGCCATGTTCTTCCACTCGAGCTTACACATTATAGGACGGTGATTTGATACGTTAATGGCGCTATCATTCACTATAGAACATGATGCGACATTTTGTATATCACAGCTCTGTATGAGTATATGGTCTATTAGTGTTTGTCGCGTGCTGTTATATGGTACACTACTGAACTCCGCTCCTGTGCATAGGTCTAATGTGTTGATGGCAACAAGATTATGTCTGTCTATCAGTTGCTTCAATACATTACCCCTATTATCATAAAGAAAATTATGCTGGTGCCGGGAGGGGAGTTCAGTGTTATAATCACCCATTATTATCACCGTTCCACTATTCCTGTACATGCATATCAGGTTCTCAAGTTCTTCCAAGCATTTCGTATATGTCGCCATATTATGGTTTTTACACGGGAAATATACTTGAAATATGTAAATGTAACAGCCTGGAGTTGTCAAAAGTTCTATGCCTACTACATATTTTGAGTTGAGTTCTAGACATTGAATGTTATTACACCATCTTTTGTGCCAGAAGATACATAACCCGCCCTTACCAACTCGCCTGTGGCTCGGTAAGAAAAGGTCTGGGTCCGCCACTGCGTGCGTCATATATTGGCTGTTAATGCGGTTTAAAAAGTGAAGGTCGTGTTCATAGAGCCAATGCTCGGACACACCGCATATATCTATACGGTGATCGGTCAGAAAATCGCTCAGGTAACTGGCGCTAGACATGATGCCGGTAGCGTTCCATGTCGCGAAGTTTAAGGTACATATATGCGCTGTTTGTTCTGCCATTGGTTACGGGGCGGCGATGTCTGCGTCAAGCGCTAAGTACGGGTTATCGTCGTAGTGCCCGTTATAACCCCAATCTTCGGTACGAAATCGCGGTTCTGGTTCAGTACCGTATTGACCAGATTCCACGGTTTCCTTTTGTCGTGCTCGATAACTATTATACGGCACCCACGGGCGACATATCACGCCCCTGGGCCAGAAATACGGGTCATCGGTCATGGCGTTTGCGTTTTCGTCGTCTTCGACGTTTACCTGGATAACTACGTTACCAAATCTACGTTTCCGTGAGATCGATACTTTCGTTACTTTTGGGCCACGCCTACGGATATAATTCGCGAGTTTTGTCTCAGTAATGGTAGGTTGGAACCCACCTATGTAAAATCGTTTAGGATGACGCCTGACATACTGATCAAAATTGTAATCTTCATCATCAGGATTAGTGCTCATTTCGTTGGGGCTTTCTGCTATATCAGCATTATAGGAGCTCTGAAAGTTTCGATTTTCGTTAGATGCCGTTAGTTCACGGTGTATAATACCAAAGTTAATATTTTGTTTTCGTTGTGGTTTTTTACGTCGGGCCGAATATCTATTTCCGGTTGTGCCATTTCTATCGTCGCGATGGGTAACTAACGTAGGGATAGTCGTATTACCGAAAGAGGCAATATCCTCGGTATTCACATTGTTATCGAGCACATTAATGATTGGAATTGCCTGATACATGTGTGTTTGGGGTTCAGTCTGTGCGCCCTCGTGCGACCCTCGGTCGTTTACTACGGGAGGACGGGTATTGGCTGCTGTCATGGGCTGCGTTATAGTAGCGGCGGGATTTACAGATTCACGAGCATGTGTATCATCATTTCGTGAATGTGGCGCGTGTTTATCAGGTTGGCCAGGGCGGGAATGTATATTCGTAATGGTCATGTGACTTGTATCAGGGGGCATGGCGGCCTCTGGGGTTTCTGGGCGGATGGGGATTGGGTCATTGGGTAGAGATACAGGGTTATGGCCGATGTCTCCTGATACAGGACCACGTGACGTTGCGTTACTATAGTCATTTAACACAGATGCCTGAAGTCTCAGTTGTGATCCTTGTAGACACTCTACTATCTGTTTCAGTTCGTGCACATCATTATTCAGGGATTTGATATTGTTGTTAATGTTTATGAACTCTGATGTGTAAGACTGTTTATCAGTGCTTGGTGATTGTTCAAAGTTTTTGATGCATTGGTTCACAGCGTTCAGTTTATCTGCTATGTCTTTATCGATGTTAGCAACCGATGTTGTAATTTTCTCAACAGAAGAATTTAAGATCTTTATTTCTGAGTTTCTGAGATTTTCTGTTGCAGCTTGCCTCTGTTTCATTAGGAGCATGTCTGCCTGTATTCCAGTGATTAAGTCTTTAAGTTGTTTCACTTCCGCTTGGCAGTTACATTTATCCGGAGCCAGCGAGGTTGCTCGTTTGCCAAGACTGGATATCGAGCTGGGCCTGCCCGATCGCTTGGAGCTGCTGATCATATCCTTCATACAGGAAGTGTCAGCGCCCTCGACAACGGACAGTAACGTATGAACGTCTCTGGACAATTTCACCGCTGCGGACTCGCCCTGGCGAGTATTAACGCGTCGCTTCGGGTCACTATCCACGTCGAACGGGAAATCATCGGATTCACGAACAAGCTCATATAACATCATACGGGCCTGTTCAATGTCGCTCTCCGACTGGTTATAGTCCAACAGAAGTCGATCCACGAACATATCTGCCGGTAATTCACGGAAAAGTTTCAGGAGCCGGTGGTATTCGACTAGATCCGCCCCTGGATAGATAGATACGTCGATTTTACTGATCTGACTGATTGGTCTATTTGGAGTAAACACCACTGGCGAGACATTTAAGCTCAGTGTTCCGCTTTGTGGTTCACTTGGAGTTAGAGGTACTTTCACCTCAGTATTGTCGCTCAGCGCCGCCGGCTCTAGTTCAAAATAGCGGTTGTCGTCTTCCATTGTTGAGTGATCAGGTATACTAGCTGGAATCACGTAATCGCCCATGCGTGACGATCTCACAGACGATATAGGGTGGGTGAGTCCTGTTTTCTGGAAATACCCCCTCTTGGTGCCTCAAACATGAACACAAAGAATGTTACAAACTGGGCGACTATATCATCATAGACAAAACCGTTCACAAACGATATTTTAGATAGTGATAGTAGAATAACTTATCTTCCACGGTGTCCAAAATTTAATCCAAATACTTCCATTATTATCACATAAAATCTTATTATTATCACTGAGAAAATAATGCGTCCATTTTTTCTCACGCATGCGCACACCCCCACTATATATATGCTTCCTTGATGTACAGAAGGCTTTCGACACAGTTTGGCATGATGGACTGTTTTATAAACTTGATATGATAAGAGTAGACCGTTCAATAA
>JBEVXV010000297.1:0-2552 GCA_040505915.1 Sedimenticola sp.
CCACACCAACACTATGGCACTAGTGGAAGGAACGTTTCCAGCGTTTTCGAATTGCGTCCAAACTCAGCAAAGATGGTGGAGAAGTACAAGTATCATCACTTATATATATCATGGGGAGAGAAGCCGAAAATGTGTTCAAATCATTTGGATTAACTGGTGACGATGCAAAGAATTTTGATATGGTTTTGGACAAATTTGATGGCCATTTTATTCCAAAACGGAACATTATCCATGAAAGGGCGAAATTTCACCAGCGTCATCAGCACAAAGGCGAACCTGTCGAGGCTTTTGTTCGAAATTTGTACGAATTGGCGGAACATTGTGATTTTAAGGACACCAAGCCAGAGCAAATCCGGGACAGAATTGTGATCGGTTTACTGGATAAAGAGCTCTCAGAAAAGCTCCAGTTAAAACCAGATTTGGATCTCGATACGGCAATAGCATTGTCGCGGCAGACAGAAATGGTAAAAGGCCAAATAAAGGACCAGGCGAACCAGGATATCGACGAGATTAAGGCCGGTGCACGACCGAAACTTCCGACTACTGCGTGGCGTAGCCAGCAGAACAGACCGGGGAATTTGCGCAGCAAACCGCCGGCAAAACCGTGGCAATCAGAAAAGCCACCACCGTTCAACCGTGAACGACAGTGCAGTCGGTGCAATAGGCGTCACGAAAAACGTCACACATGTCCAGCGATGGGACAACGATGTCGGGCGTGTAAGAAGATGAAGAATTTCGCCGCGTGTTGCAGATCCCAGGGGCAAGGCTTACGTGAGGTCGTGGAATACGACGACGACGACTACGACGCATACGACGACGAAAATACCGACAGTGCCACTGGCGGAAACAACCACTTCGTCGGTTCAGTGGACTGCGACACCTGTGAAGAGGATCCGTGGAATGTGGATTTGAAAATCTGTAATACTACGGTAACATTCAAAATAGACACAGGGGCAGACACCTCAATAATTAGTGAAGCCACATATACTAATTTAAAAGTGCGTCCATGTTTAAGGCCGGCAGCATCGATACTACACAGTCCAGGCGGTAGGCTCAATAGTAAAGGCTATTTTATTGCGCAAATAACACTAAATAACGGTAAGCGCTGCATGTTCCGTGTATTTGTAGTCGCTGGTAGTAATCAAAACAACCTATTAAGTAGAGGTGCTGCAAGCTCCCTAAATCTCGTACAGCGGGTCGAGGAAATTAAACACGATGTTTTCGGGCATATTGGATTGGTCAACTGTGAACCGGTCAAAATACGCCTGAATGAAGGGGTCACTCCGTATAGCATCAGTACAGCCCGCCGTTTCCGATTCTTGACAAAGTTCGCAAAGAACTTGATAGAATGGTCAATGATGGGGTCATAGAAAATGTCACTGATCCCACAGACTGGTGCGCGCCCATGGTACCAGTTGTAAACCCCATTGGCAATATCCGCATATGTGTAGATCTAAAAAAGTTGAATGAAGCTGTTAAACGTGAACGTTTAATCATGCCAAATTTGGAAGATATCTCACCCAAACTGGTAGGAGCCAAAGTATTTAGCAAATTAGATGCATCTAGCGGTTTTTACCAAATTCCGCTACACCCTGAAAGCACAAAACTGACCTGTTTCATGGCACCGTTTGGTAGATTCAAATTTAACAGGGTCCCATTCGGAATCTCGCGTGCGCCAGAAATCTACCAACGAAAAATGCTAGAACTATTAGAGGGTCAGGATGGTATGGCAGTCTTAATGGATGACATTTTGATTTATGGTTCCACAGTGAAAGAGCATGATCAGCGGTTAAATGCCGTCATGGAAAAAATCGAAAATTCAGGGCTGAAATAGAATAAGGAAAAATGTGTCTTCCGTAAACCTAAAATGGAATACTTTGGACATATAATCAGTGAAACAGGGGTCAGCCCAAACCCCAAACGAGTTCAGGCCGTAAGGGACCTGAAGGCACCAGAGAACTTAACAGAGTTACGAAGAGTTCTTGGTATGATCAATTACCTGGGACGTTTTGTAGCAAATATCTCAGATATTCTGGCGCCAATGACAGATCTGCTGAAAGCAGATACAGCTTGGATCTGGGGTCCAGCTCAAGAAAATGCGTTTCAAACAGTCAAAGAAAAATTGACGTCTGCACCCACATTAGAGTATTATGACCCAAACAAACCAATAGTAGTCAGCGCTGATGCGAGTAGTTTTGGGTTGGGTGCCGCTTTGTTCATCCAGGTGGGGTCCGATTTGAAACCAGTAGCGTACTCTTCTAGGACACTTACCAAAGGTGAAAAACCTGGGCCCAGATCGAAAAGGAAGGTCTAGCAGCTGCATGGTCGTGTGAAAGGTTTTCGCGTTATTTAGTCGGGTTAACGTCGTTCACCCTACTAACAGATCACAAACCGCTGGTATCAATGATCAATAAGCAGGACCTGGACCGTGTACCAATTCGATGCCAAAGGTTATTAATGAGATTACGTAGGTTCAATGTTAGGGCCGAATATATACCTGGCAAAAGCATGAGTGTCGCTGACACCCTCTCACGTGCTCCCCTGCAGGACAC
>JBEVXV010000298.1:0-3960 GCA_040505915.1 Sedimenticola sp.
GTATATACTTTTAATTTAAATCTCCATGTAAACAATGTTCTACACTGGCAGTTTTTTATTTACTATTGCCGATGGCGGCCGCCGGCCTCAGAGGTGGGAGTAATGGAGAATACTTTTATTTATTTTAAAATTCATGCCATGAAGTTTGTGGTAGATACATGTACCATCATCTCCGAACTTGGTCATGCTGCTTGAACCACTTATGCATCAGCTAATGTAAATCCCCGGGGGGGGGGGGATTCACATTGACTTATGCATTATGTCTGAAGAACTTGTATTCATTTTAATATCAGCCTACTAAAATAATTTAAAAGTAGTCAAATAAACATGACTTTCTATTATCGTCGATGCCCCTAACTGCGTTATGATTGAAACTCCGTTATGTTTGTTACACGCGAGTAGCGCGCGCGGTCAAGGTCGGGTTGGTTGTCTTCTGCTGCGTGCGGAATTCACAAGGTGTTCCCGTACGTCAAGAAGTTTCAGCGAAAATGAGGTTCAAACAGGTAATTTTATTTATAAATAATTGAAATAAACCATAAAACCTTGTTTTCTGCTATTACTTTTTCATAATACCCTTTAAATGCCCACCATTTCCTAAAAAAAATCCGGTTCAAAGTTTGTTTTCGTTTAGAATCTATGCCAACCTCCGGTTGACATCACGTGACTTGCAGAAATAAAAATATTAAGGCCAACAAAATTTGTTCAGTGTTTTACGTACCCCATGTTGTTAGGGAATTTACCCCACCCAATATTTTTTTTCAATATCCTTGTGCTAGCTATTTCCTTAATAAATGATGTTAAAGGCCAGAAAAAAAATGTTTGTTTCCTGCATTCATTCTATATTACGCAATATAGAATGTAGGCAAGTACACCCAGTATCTATTGATAAATAAATCAAGCATTTGAATAGTTTGTAATACACTGCACTTCAGGTCCAACCCCAGAAGGCAACCCAGAGAAACAGACTGTATTCCCCAACATCAATGACCAATGCGTATATAGCTGTCAAGGATGGAATGTCAGTTCGCGGCGCCTCCAAACAATATGCTGTACCTCTGCAAACACTGCGAGATCGTCTTATTGGGAGAGTTGATCCGGATTGTACAACAACTGGACGACCACCAATATTTTCAATGGAGGAAGAAGCTAAAATTTCTAATCACTTGAAGAGTGTGTCTCAGTATGGCTACGGTTATACTAGGAGTGAAGTGTCGCTTCTTGCTACTGACTATGGCAAACAGTTAGGCAAAGTTGAAACAGTTTTAACTAGAAACTGGATGGACGGATTTCTCCGGCGATGGCCTGAACTGAAAGTACTGCGACCTAGAAGCTTGGAACTCGCGAGGGCTAAATCCGCATCAGAACCAATTGTTGAAAGATATTTTGAGGAGTTGTCGAAGATCATCAGTAAATACGACCTGCAGGACAAACCGCAGCTGATATTTAATATCGACGAAAAAGGCGTGTCACCAAATCACACACCCCCCTCTATTATCGGCGTCAAGGGACAACAACCGCCAGCAGTGACCACCGGAAAATCGCAGACAACTACTATCATCGGATGTGGAAGCGCCGCTGGTATGACTGTTCCCCCGTACTTTGTCTTCGCTGGGAAAAGATGGTGCGATGAACTGCTAGTTGGAAAAACTCCAGGAGCTAGTGGAACCCTATCTGAAACCGGTTGGAGCAATTCGCAAGTGTTCAGGGACTACCTTCAAAACCACTTCATGAAGTTTGTTCCAGAGCACACTACACACCCACTCCTAGTATTGTTAGATGGACATAGTACTCATGTGTCAGTTGGACTCATTGAATGGGCAAAATCAAAGAATATAATTCTCTTTATACTGCCAGCACACACCAGCCACATTTTGCAACCCCTCGACGTGTCATGCTATGGACCGTTCCAAAGGATGTACAATACTGAATGCCATAAGCATATGCGAATATCAGCAGCAGCAATTACTCGGTACAATGTGTGTGAACTATCATGCAATGTATACACCAAGGCGTTATCATCTGAAAACCTAGTGGCCGGATTCAGAAAGACCGGGATCTTCCCTACTGACAAGGCAGCCATCAACAAGTTGGATCTTATTCCTTCAGAGATCTTCGCATCCGACACTACGGATGATAGCACGTGTAAATCCCCGGAGTCAGCAGATCAACCTGTCAACGATGCTACAGCTAGTATAGTGATAGACACTCCTGTACAACAGTTAATAGAACCTCAGAAGGAGTCTGATCAGAATCAGTTCTTTGAAACAAAACTCCAGCAATTGAAAACAGTGAAATCTGGGAAAAAGAAGACACGTAGGTCAGTAAGTAAAATTGTCTCTGGTAAGCCCATAACTGAGGATAACGTACACAAATTGGTCAAAGACTATGAATCAACCAAGAAAATTCCGCGAAAAAGAAAACAACCAACCTCCAAACAAGTCACTGTTAAACCACGTACCACCCGAACTAAGAAAGTCTGCAAACGTGTTTCTTCCCCACAACCAGGGCCTTCACACATCAGTGTAAACAGGAGTGTAACTGACTCGAGTAGTGACAGTGACGAGGAGGTGGCAGAGAAGGACAAGTGCTGTGTATGTCACAAATTTACACCCGATGCCGTTAGAAAGGCGGTCTCGCTCATATTCGTGAAATGGGTAGCGTGTAAGAAGTGCGAACATTGGGTGCACCTATCATACTGTACACAAGTGAATGTCATAAGGAGGACAGATAGTTATTTCTGCCCCTGCTGCAATGAAGAATAGGCAGTTATGAAAAAGAAAATGTCAAAACAATTATTTTGATAAAGTGATATGTAAATAGAAAAGTTTCCTAATCAACTGAATTATGTTTCAATCAAATTTAATTAAAAATTAACATTTTGAACTGAGACACACTCTGGATGGACAAATGGTGTTCCTTATGTGTGCTGAGCCATAGAGAGTCCTGGTGGAGACGACCCTATAGACCATACATGTATCTACTGCAGGCTTCATATATCTGGTAAGTCTTGTTCAGTTTATTTATCCCAAAAAAGTTGGTATCACCATGTTTTTTTAAATTATGTAATTGTTCAAAAAAAGTACCCGATGCCAAATAGTTAATATCACTTGGCCTTAATTTGCAACAGGTGCGCGCCAACGTTCATTTGGTGCACCCCTCTAGCGGCGGGACAATGACATTTCGTATGCGCATGCGGGGTAACGGAGTTTCAATCATCAACTTCCTGTCTACTTTTTTGACATGTGTGACGATTTTTGTGCTAAATGTGACACATTTATGGATATATATTACTTTTTTCGGGTGAAACAAACTTAAAATAGTTCATTGCAGTCAGCGTATTTGCAAAGTTACCGAGGGTGAGTGTTTTATCGTTACATTCGCGTAAAACTTTAACTATAACGCAGTTTCAATCATCGAGGATACCTATTAGGCTATTTCTTGATTTTCTGTCGGAAATGGGTCGCCTGCCAGTAAGGGATTTAACCTGTCTTTAAAAACCCTGGGCCTTTGACAGTCTCCTTGCCAAAAAAGGCTCTCCTTAGTTGTCGGTGACCGGCGGCCATCTTGCTTTGGAGTGAAGTTTTACACTTCAAGTTTGGCTTTCAAGCAAACTTGGGATTTTCGAGTAAAACTCGGGCTTCGAGTGAGAATTTACACTCGAAATCTTTATGACTACGCTTTTTTTTCGAGTCAGATTTTCGAGTCAGTTTTTCGAGTTCGAGTCTAAAAACGTACTCGAAACACACTCAAAATGTTTATGACTACGAGTACGACTACGAGCCCTGTGAGCGGTGAGCACGATTTCATGCTCAGGAAGTTTTATAATCTCCACCTTTCTGAGTTGAGCATGAAATCCTGAGTTGAGCACGAAAACGTACTCAGAAAAGTTTTATAACCTCGGGGCCCATGTCCGCGTTGCATCTTGGTTAAATTTTTTGTTTATGTCCACTTTTCTCATGA
>JBEVXV010000299.1:0-7586 GCA_040505915.1 Sedimenticola sp.
TCGCGAGGCTTCATCATAAGCGGGTAGGCTTTTGGTCTGCGCTTCACCACCCTTGGTTGTGGTTTCTTCTTGATAATCCCTACAGGTGTCGCGTAGACAAGGACACCCATAGCCTCTTCCAATATTGGCATATGATAACGTAGACAAGGACACCCATAGCCTCTTCCAATGTTGGCATATGATGGGTGTCCTGGTTGTTTGCTTCCAATATTGGCATATGATGGGTGTCCTGGTTGTTCCTGGCAGAGTACAACCCAAATGAGGGGCGTGGCATCGCGTGCTGTCACTGCGGTTCCAATCAAATCTGGGAAGAGGGATTTGATGATAAAGATAGTAAGTTACGCATCCATTTCTGCAAACAGTGTAAGACCTATCTCTATCGAACTTCAAGATAAGGTATCGACCTGAATATTTGTATAAATTGTTCGTATTTTGCTGTTCATTGAGGCTCTCCCGTTAGCATTTTAGACGCTTCCCCTAATTGATCTGGTCTCTGGGTTAGAGTTACCGGATACTGCTGGGATGCCCTGCGATCTGGGAGCTCGGAGTATATAACAGGGGATGGGACTGCTTGTTAGCGCAGTGGGTGCAGCCTGCGATAGGCATGGAGTCACGCTATACGTGACTTCATATCTGGATGTGGTGACGTCGCAGGCGTGCCTGGATCAGGTGTCTACTCTTCGATGCTTACGCCCGATATCAGCTTGGCATGCTGCTCCAGTTGATCCGCCTGTTTGAGACAAAGTGCCGTGATCTCTTCCAAAACTTCATGTTCAGCATCACTGTATCCAGGCCACTTTATAAGGCGGGGGAGTTCTTTACGCAGGGCTTTCGTTATGCGTTTTATTTCCCGTACCAACAGGCTGCGAGCGATACCACATCGCTGCGCAAAATCTGCCCAGTCATAGGCACGCACCTGATCAAAGTTGAATTCATCGCCGATCGCCATGGCCGCTTCATGTTCAATATTGGCATAGATGCAGACAGAGACCATGTCATAGAAGGGGGCCAACCGTAGTCCACCGGGCTCAACCAGGAAGGAGATATTCTTGCCGTGGGCATCGCTGTTGCCAATCAGGTATTGAATCAGACTCCAGCGCAGGAGCCCCATGCGGGTGGCGGCCTCAGCCTGGGTCAGGGGTGCCGTGGCGAACAGCCGCTCCAGGCTGACCCCATCCCGTATATGCGCCACATCGCGACTACTGCCAAAATTCCGCTCGTACTTGTGACTGACACCCAGGTCAAGGGCTTGGCAGGTATCGATACAATGCAACCGCCGAACAGCTTCATTATCCGGCTGCCGGTCGAAGCGCTTGATAACCAATACCGCTTCGGGAACACGAAGAATTTCTGTTTCCGGTGTTTGTAATCCCAGGCGTCCGGCGAGGTTGAGGCAGAAATGCTCATTGGCAACGAGATGTCGCAAGTTGGGGTTCAGGGGTTCCGGTTTGAGTATATGGGTGGATGCAAGCTCACCATCCACCAGATAGAGCTTCTCTTCCTCATCTTTAAATATCGCTAACTTGTCCTGCAAACCGGCGATGGAGAGTCTGACGCGCTCATCCCAGATTGTGAATGGTTGGTTGGCGCGGTCGCGAATACGCTGGGATAACTCACTCAATGTGACTTCACGTTTTGACTTAGGGATTTCTTCAGGTGTGAACTCTTCGGGAAGCAGGCTCAATGCACCGGTGCTCTCTCTTCCAAGAGAACATAGCAGCCCGTAGAGATTGGCCTTGGAGACTTTATTGACACCTGCGGCATCCTCCAGAGCCTTTCCCTCCGGCAGAATATTCTCAAAGAAACGGCGGACGCTGACTGAATGCAGCTCACCAGTCACTCCCTCGGCTCTGACAAAGGGCAGCGCGGGAGAGATGGGGAATGCTGTTGGCTCGGCTACCCAGCTCGGCTGGTATTCGAAAGCGAATTGGCTTGTCGCATCATCATAGGTCAGTGTGCCGAGCAAGCTGTGTCCCACCCACGCATTCAGGGTGTGAGTACTCATTCGTTCACCTTACGGAGTGACGGTAATGCCGTGTTTAGTTCACTTCGTGGTATCGCGACCACGGCCAATCCCAGTTGCTGGGCCACGGTGAGCGCCTTGTCCAAGCCAACGGATCGACGACCGTTTTCCAGATCTGAGAGTAGCTGAACAGATACCCCACATAGCGCAGCGGCATCATCGATGCGGAGCTGCATCTGGGTGCGCATGCTGCGAATATGGGCGCCGAATGCTGTCACGCTATCGATGACAGGGGACTCGGGAAGGGGTTGAGGTGTGATTTTTCCGGCCATAATTTCTCCAATCTAAGAAATAAATAGCTTATTACTCAGGTTGTGTCAATATATTTCTAATATATAGGAAATAATAAGGTCTTGAGGGTATGCTTGTTCATTATTACCAAAGAATTACGGTGACAGTTTACTTTACCTCATCCCTTTTGCCTGAGGCCCTCGCTTCCCCGCCCGCACAATTCGACCCAAACGTTTTTCCAAACCATCCAGCCACTCTGGTGATCCGATGGGGCGGCCGATGGTTTCGGCTTTTCGGATTTGCTGACTTATCGCTTCATCTTCGCCACTCTCTAGCAGAGCCGCAAAATCGGGGAGCCGTTCAAGAACAGGCTTGACTGTGACCAGTCCATCATCCTTACCCGTCAGATGCGCCTGCACACTGGACCATTGCCACTCCCTCGCCCGGTTCACCAGCCGCGCTCGCACGGGGTTGAGTGAAACATACCGCACCCCGTGCGCCAGATGCACCTCATCCATGGCGACCGAGCCAAACCGTCCCTGCCACAAATGCCCGGTCCATTTGTTGCGGGCATTGATAAAACGGGTATAGCGCCGATGCGCATCGCCCAGGGTGGCACGCAGGCCGTCTTCATGGCTGGGTACCAAAATAAGATGAATTTGATTAGGCATCAGGCAATAAGCCCAAATGTCAGTCCCGGCCTTCTCGGCGGCCTCGGACAAAAGTTTGATGTAGTGCCGATAATCCCCGTCTTCAAAGAAAACGGTCTCGCGCCGGTTGCCCCGTTGCGTAACGTGATGGGGTATACCGGGAATAACGATACGTGCGATGCGGGCCATATGGGAAGTGTAACGAGGTGTGGGTATGGGCTAAAGTAAACTGTCACCGTAACCCAACCGTAACCCACTTGGTAAATCGAGTGTAGGGAGCTTCTTCGGATGGCTGATACAAACTAGGGGAGTTGCGACGTTGCAACAGTTGACCTATCGGGCTCATCAGGTGGGCTGTTACAAATTTCAGTAGTCTCGTTCCACGTTGTCTTGACCACGTCTCTGATTTAGACACAGTAGGGGTATACTTGATGTACAACTATATACGCTGTACATTATTAATGTACACGCTATATTAATGAACATAGAGTATGGTGTTATCGATTTAAGATTAACCCGACCACATGTACATCAAAATAGGCTGTACATTAATAATGAACATTACTGGTGATTGCACATTATGAACAGAGAAATTGGGGGTGAGCAGGAGATTCTCGAACGTGCTATCGATGCATTAAGGCGTGAGACTGGGCTGCTACTGCGACTAGACCAGTGGGATATCCAGGTCGGCGATCGGGTCGTGGATGCCTTTGTGCGTCTTGAGCAAGGCAATCGAGTCTTGGCAGTAGAAATCAAGAAGTGGGCACAACACACCAATTTCGGAGCGCTGATCAGCCAGGTCACGCAATTACCGGAAGCGGGGGTGCTTGTCGCGGATTACATCAATCCCCGGATGGCGGATAAGCTGCGCCAGCAGGGTATCCAATTTATCGATGCAGTAGGCAATGCGTTTATCAATCAACCGCCTGTTTATGTGTATGTGACGGGAAACCGGCAAGAAAAACGCCATTTTATGCCTACCCAAGATGGTGCAAAACGGGCGTTTGAACCTAAAGGGTTGATGGTCGTTTATGCTTTTCTACGGCATCCTGAACTCGTCAATGCTCCTTATCGCAAGATTGCAGAGCATGCGGGAGTGGCAGTTGGAACCGTGGGCTGGGTGCTCAATGGGTTGAAGGCTGGTGATTTTATTCGAGACAAAGGTAGGAAAAAGGGACGGCGTCTTGTTAATTATCGAAAGCTTCTTGACCGCTGGGTAGAGGTTTGGCCTGAAAAGCTAAAACCCAAACAATTGATCGGTGCCTTCAATGCAGATGATCCTTGCTGGTGGGAAGCGATTGATATCCGTGATTATGACGGTTACTGGGGTGGAGAGATCGCTGGCGCCAAATACACTGGATACCTCAAGCCCAAGGTTGCGACAGTTTATGTACCTGAGCATGCACGCACGAAACTATTACGTGATGCGCGTCTTCGAAAAGCGGTCACAGCAGAGGGGGAAGAGGGTGCCAATGTATTCCTCTACCGGCCATTTTGGCCAGAACAATGGGATGACTTAGATAACGAATTCAAGCAAGGCCTGGTTCATCCCATCCTGACCTATGCGGATCTCGTTGCGACTGGCGACAGCAGAAATCTAGAAACAGCCCAGAGGATATTTGATGAGCACATTGCTCAATATTGCCGGGAAGATTGATCCGGACACTATTGCCATCTTTGAAACGGTCAGCGAGGCAATGGCTGAGCTGGAGATGCCTTATGTCGTTGTTGGGGCAACGGCGCGAGACTTGGTATTACATTATGGCCATGGTGCGAAAATTGAACGGGCAACCCATGATGTTGATTTTGCTATTGAGGTGCCTAGTTGGGCTGCATTTGAAGCGCTAAAGGATAAGCTCTGTGAGCAAAGGATTTAAAACGACACAGGCACAACATCGTCTGATTAGTCCGGCGGATGGCATTGTCGATATCGTACCGTTTGGTGCGACACCTATCCTGACACAGGGGGCTTGCCCCCAAAACGGTATTTGAGCCGCCACCACTTGCCCCCGCTTGGTGCAACTTCCAGGTACAGCCCACCACCATCAAACATCTTCTTGGCTTTTTCGGCAGGCTTAGCGTTACGGATTGCAGTATCTGTAAGTGGCATTGGGGGCAACTCCTTGTGCTGATTGCTCACATGCCCCTGATGTTGCCCCGTAAGGGCTCGGATGTTGATGGATGGTGTGGGCTTGTGATGTACGTATAGTATAGGTAAGTTGCTGAATTTAGGCAATAAAAAAAGCCGTCATAGGACGGCTTTGGATGCTGCATTGGTGGAGGCGGCGGGAATCGAACCCGCGTCCGCAAGTACTCCGCCATCGGCTCTACATGCTTAGTGCTGTCGATTATTTTTAACCGGCTACTGCCCGACAGACAGGGCGTGTAGACGGCGGTCCTGGTTAGGTTTTAGCGAATCCACCCCAGACGTGTTTCTTCGCGATCTTGTGAGATATGACGCCTGAATGCCCCGAAGGACTCTGGACGCACAAGAACGGCTCCAGTCAGACGGCTTCTACCGGTTATTAAGCGGCGAGAGCGTAGTTGTCGTCGTTGGCAACTATGGTTTTACAGAATTATTTACGAGGGTATCTGTATCCTCGGCATGCACCTCCGGTTTTGTTACCCACGTCGAAGCCATGTCGCCCCCTTTGGGTACACCAGATCAGACATTATAGGGGGTGGGGAGTTCATTGTCATTTTGAATTTTACACATGGGTTGAAAATAGTGCTTTTCAGGGAAGGGGCTTCCCTGGGTCCCGGCAGACGCTGGGATGATCGGTCTCTCTTGTGTCAGCGCTTCGAGAGAATGCTCCTACGCTGTTCTTTTAGTGGGCCTTGAGAATGCGCTGTTTGTCTCGTTGCCAGTCGTGATCTTTCTCGCTGGCACGTTTGTCGTGTAGCTGTTTACCCTTGGCGAGGCCTATTTCCAGCTTGGCCCGCCCATTCTTCCAGTACATGGCTGTCGGGATCAGTGTAAAGCCTTTGCGTTCGACAGAGCCGATTAACCGGTCCAGTTCTTGACGGTGCAGAAGTAGTTTGCGGGTACGTGTTGGATCTGGCTTGATATGTGTTGATGCCGTGGGTAGTGGCGTGATGAGACAGCCCAGTAGGAAGGCCTCGTTGCCTTTGATGTAGATGTAACTTTCAGCCAGCTGAATACGGCTATCCCTGAGGCTTTTCACCTCCCACCCTTCCAGCGCTATGCCCGCTTCAAAACGGTCCTGGATGAAGTATTCGTGTTTGGCCTTTTTATTGAGGGCAATGGTTGAACCGCCGTGCCCGGCCTTTTTCTTGGATTTCTTTGCCATGGCGGTGGATTGTAAGTGACGAGGAGGGGAGTGCGCTAGTGTTATGTTGTCGTGTTGCCGCCAAGGGCTTGTCAGACGCTGCTATTTTATTGGGAATAGGTGGTTATTTCACATAACAGGGAATCATTGCTCTTCTCTAACCTTCTTACTTAGTGAAGCGACTGTTCAGGTGGTATATTGGTTGGGTCTCACGGCTTATGATCAACCTAAGAAACTTCTGAATATGCTCCGCTGTGGAGGCTGGTTGATGTTTTGGTTTTTATTGACTGATATGGCAGGAAGCTCGGGCTTAGGGGAGAGTCTTTGATTGTCTGAATATGTTTCGGTTCATGGCCAGTGGTCATCACGTTTGACGTTCATTCTGGCGGCCACTGGTGCGGCGGTCGGCTTGGGTAATGTCTGGAAGTTTCCCTATCTGGTGGGGGAGAACGGTGGTGGTGCCTTTGTGCTTGTCTACCTGCTCTCACTCGCCCTGATCGGTGTGCCGGTAATGATCTCTGAAGTTCTAATTGGTCGCTGCGGTCGCCAGAGCCCAATTAACAGCTTGCGTGATCTCGCCTGTGTGGCTGAGAGCAACTGCCGTTGGCAGATCATCGGTGCTTTGGGTATTGTCGCCGGTCTAATTATTACCTCCTATTATAGTGTTATCGCCGGTTGGACCCTGGCCTATGCTGCGCGCATGATAGGTGGTGTTTTTTCTGGGGTAACCAAGGAGGGTGCAGAGAGTATCTTTCTCTTTTTGGTGGGTGATCCAGAGCGAATGCTGGCGTGGCATACGCTTTTTATGATGGTAACTGTGGCGATTGTCTCCCGTGGTGTGCGCTCTGGACTGGAGCAGGCGGTAAAGATTCTAGTGCCGACAATGCTGCTGTTGCTGCTGATACTGGTGGGCTACGTCTCAACCAATGGTCACTTTGGGCAGGGAGCGCGCTATATGCTCAATGTCGATTTTGCAGCACTTACCACCGGCGGAGTGCTTGCCGCTATGGGGCACGCTTTCTTTACCCTCAGTCTGGGTGCAGGAGCGATCATGATCTACGGTGCCTACTTGCCCAACGATGTGCCCATTGCCCGAACTGTCATCGCCGTTGCCGCTTTTGATACTATCATCGCGCTGCTGGCCGGTCTGGTGGTTTTTCCTCTGCTTTTTGCAAATGACCTTGTTTCGGTCAGTGGCCCCGAGTTGATTTTTCTCTCTCTGCCTATCGCCTTTGGCCATATGCCGATGGGATGGCTCTTTGGTACGCTCTTTTTCTTACTGCTGCTTTTGGCTGCCTGGACCTCCGCTATCGCACTGCTGGAGCCGATGGTGGCTTGGCTGGTGGAGAGTTTTCAGATTAAGAGAATCCGCGCCACGATCTGGACGGGTCT
>JBEVXV010000299.1:7686-21312 GCA_040505915.1 Sedimenticola sp.
TTGGTGACCCACTCGGCATCAGAGATGTTTGAGTTGGTTAATGATGTTGAGTCCTATCCCCAATTTCTTCCCTGGTGTCATAGCACCCAGCTGATTTCGCGGGATGATGAGCGGCTTTGTGGTGAGCTGGAGGTGGCGCGAATGGGCGTTCGGCAGAAATTTTCCACCTGTAATCGACTCTATCCATACGAACGTATTGTTATTGAGTTGCAGGAAGGTCCATTCAAGAAGCTTAGTGGAGAGTGGCGTTTTACTGCGCTGCGCGAGGACGCCTGCAAGGTTGAGTTGGAGCTTGAGTTCTCATTTTCAGGTAAACTGATCAATACCGCTTTTGGTGCGGTATTTAGCCAGATAGCCAATACGCTGGTTGACTCTTTTTGTAAACGTGCAGATGAGGTGCATAGTGGTAAGTGACCAATTTGATGTAGAAGTGGCTTATGCCCGTGATGATGAACAGTTGATTCTCACTGTTAGCGGGGAGAAGGGGATGACCGTCGAACAGGCGGTCGAGCGCTCGAAAGTTATTGATCACTTTCCAGAAATCGATCTAGCGAAAGCTAAAATGGGTATTTTTGGCAAGGCGGCAAAAAAGGATGCTGAGTTAAAGCCTGGCGACCGGGTGGAGATCTACCGGCCATTGATTGCCGATCCCAAAGAGGCGCGTAAGAAGCGTGCGGCAGAGGGGAAGGCGCTCAAGAAGGGGGCGTGATGAGGTCAGATAGCCGAATTAAGAGATTATTCAGCTATCTGCGTATGCTCATTAAGTGCTCGCCCTCTCGGGGGTGACGTTTTTCGCTGTTAGGCCAGCCGAAGGGGCTTAATCATCGGTATCAACGCCGATTTTTTGTAGTGCCTTGGTAAAAATACCATCGTCTCCGGTGTAATCGGGGACGGTAACCACCACCTCTTCAGCTTTTTCACCCTTCTCTTCAATGGGCTGAGGACGGAAATCTCCATCTATTCGTATTAGGCGGTCATCCTCAAAGTAGATGCCAATCCGCTCCTGAGTGATCTCTCCATCCCCTGTTGTTACTCTGTAGAGATAGTCCCAACGCTCTTGATGAAAGACATCTACCAGCATGGGGGTTCCCATCAGGTAGCTTACCTGGTTTTTTGACATACCCGGTTTTAGCTTGTTTATAACTTCCTGATCTACCACGTTGCCTTGCTGGATATCGGGTCGATAGACCAACGAAGTTTTAGCAAGGGCGTCAGGAACGGCTCCGGTCAGCTCTTCCATGGAGGAGCAGCCGGAGGTGATCACAGCTGCAAAGCAGGCCAAGGTAATGAGGTGTTTCTGCATTCGAGTTTTCCGCTTCCTTATTGGTTGTCATTTCCCAAATAATACCTGATTAGTTGGGATGTTTCAGCTGTACCATCTCTCGGGCATGCGCAAGGGTCTGACCGGTGATGTCGAGCCCGCCAAGCATTCGAGCCACCTCTTCGATCCGTTGCTTCTGATCGAGCTGGCTAATATGGGTGCTGGTCTGCTTTTTCTTCGACTCTTTATGGATTAGTAGATGCTGATGCCCCAGAGAGGCCACCTGAGGTAGGTGAGTAACGCAGAGTACCTGTCGTGACTCCCCCAGCTTGCGTAGGAGACGACCGACAATCTCAGCAACACCGCCGCCAATGCCGACATCAACCTCATCAAAGATCAGTGTCGGTACCCGAGCACAGCGGATAGTGGCCACCTGGATGGCAAGGCTGAGGCGGGAGAGTTCACCACCAGAGGCAACCTTACCCAGAGATTGAGGTGGCTGTCCAGGATTGGCGCTGAAGAGTAGTTCAATCTGGCTGAGGCCAGAGGCCGATGCCTTGTCATCCTCCAGCGTGATCACTTCCACCTCAAATATACCGTTGGATATGCCGAGGGATTGAATGCCTTCTATCACCTGCTTACCGAGCTTTTTCGCGGCAGTTTTACGGCTTTTGTCCAGTTTTAGGGCTTGCTCCCGGTATTGACTCCAGAGTGCAGCAACCTCTTGTTCCAGGTTCGATAGTTGAGTTGTGGTGTTTTTCAGCTGATTCAGTTCGCTGGTGAGTGCATCCATGGTTTCCAGTAGCACTTCCGGTTGGCAGCGATATTTTCGGGCAAGGTCGTGAATCTCTGTCAGTCGACGATCCAGTTGATCGAGTCTGGCGGGGTTCAACTCCAGGCTATCACCATACTCCCGCAGGTTGGATGTGGCCTCCTCAACTTGTATTGCAGCACTCTCCAGCATTTCGCGGCTCTCATCCAGGCGGGAGGAGCGATCATTCAGTGCGTTCAGCTCGCTCAGGGCGCGGTTGAGCTGGGTGAGGGCGGTCTTGTCGCCATCACTGAGGGTGTTTAGCATTAGGTTACAGCTCTCAACCAATTCGTCAGCGTTGCTGAGACGCTTGTGCTCATCCAGTAGCCCTTCCAACTCACCCGCCCCAAGCCCCAATTCCATCAGCTCATTGATTTGGTAAGAGAGCAGGTCGATGCGTGCCTCGCGGTCTTGAGCTGCCGTTGCGAGATCGGCCAGTTTCTCCTCAGTAGACTTCCACTGGTGGTAGAGCATCGACGTTTTGTTGCACAGGCGTTGATGGCCAGCATAGCCATCAAGTAGTTCGCGTTGGTGAGTGCGGCGCAGCAGTGACTGGTGGGCGTGTTGGCCATGGATGTCCACCATCAGCTCCCCTAGTTGCTGTAAAGATTTTATAGGAACAGGGCTGCCATTGATAAAGGCACGGGAGTTGCTGCTGCGTGTCAGAACGCGACGTAGTATGCACTGATTACCATCGTCTAGCGCACTCTCCTGCAACCACCCGGCGGCAGCCTCTTGGTCATCAATGGTGAAGCTGGCTGAGATCTCGGCACGTTCACAGCCGCTACGGATCATCCCGTTGTCTGCCCGGTCACCCAGTACCAAACCAAGGGCGTCGATAAGAATCGACTTACCTGCACCGGTCTCCCCGGTAAGGGCGGTCATGCCGGGACGAAACTCTATCTCCAGGTCGGTGACAATGGCTAAGTCTTTGATGTGTATGTGCTGAAGCATGGTGGATTATTAGTAATAAAGTACTTTATAAATATAATATAACAAACTGAAATATATATTTTATTAAAATTACAGACGCTAGCCTAAGTCCAGTATTTATTGCCGGGCGGCCAAAATCAGTACCGCCTAATTTAGTTCCACTCTTTTGATCTCCTCTATTTTATCCCAGTGATCTCTACACAAATCGTCAGGCCGGATGTTCTCCCCAGCCCAACTTGGCACGCAGTGTATTGAAGTGGTCATGGTCATGGGGGTGCAGCAGCCGCACCAGATGTGGGTGCTTACGGATGCTAATCTCCACCCCCTTGAGTGGCGGACAGGTGAGTCCATCACTGGTGACCCTGATATGGTCAAGCTCAGTATTTGGGCTGACCTTTACTATGATTGTGCTATCACCGCTGACGACAATGGGGCGGTTGCTCAACGTATGGGGGCAGATTGGCACCAGTACCGTGGCATTGAGGCTGGGGTGGAGCAGGGGGCCACCACCGGAGAGTGCATAGGCGGTAGATCCGGTAGGCGTGGAGATAATCAGTCCGTCGGAACGCTGGGCATCGACGAAGCTGCCATCAATATAGACCTCGAACTCGATCATCCGCGCGGTATCCCACTTGTGGATCACCACATCGTTGAGGGAGGTGTAGAAAGAGCCATCAATCTCTGTGGTGAGTAGGAAACGTTGCTCCTCTTCATAGCGACCCGCAAGAATCTGCTCTAGAGCACTACACATTTCATCGGGTGAAATATCTGTCAAGAAGCCCAGTCGGCCGAGATTAACCCCAAGCAGAGGGATGTCATAGTCTGCCAGGGAGCGGGCGCTGTGTAGCAGGGTGCCGTCACCCCCCACTACAATGGCCAAATTGCAGCAGCTACCAATTTCATCCAGGGTAGCTCTCTCCAAGGTCAGGCCGGTCAGGCGCAGGGCCGTCTCCTCTTCCAGCAACACTTCATGACCGAGATCTAGCAAAAACTGGCTCAGTTTGACCAGCGTCTCCTGATGCGTGGCGTCACCGTGTTTGCCGATCAGTCCTATTCGATGAAATTTTTCTAGCATAACCTTACTGTTTTTTTGGATGCGTTTAATGGAAATTACCACGGGGGAAATGGTCCGCCAACTGTTATCTTAAGTCGGCTGATGCTGGCTTGACAGCAGAACGGCTGAAAATGATAATTTCCAATCCAGGGCGCACCTCTTTATCGGCTGCTGGCTGGGGCTATATTTACCAAATTATATTTAGCGTTTTCCTGAGGGGTGACGTGTTACTCTCCCCTTGCGGTTGCCGGAAAAAATACATTTTTTCCACTGTGGCCAGGCATAGTTACATTTGAGGTTAGCCGGTGGAAGAGACAAAGGGGATGGGTGGCGGAAACGTCAACGAGCGAGCACAGTACTTTCTGAAAGTACTGATTGAGCGCTATATAAGAGATGGCGAACCGGTAGGTTCCCGTACACTTGCGCGTGACTCCGGTCTCGATCTTAGCCCCGCAACCATCCGCAATGTGATGTCAGACCTGGAAGAGCTGGGGTTGGTGATCTCTCCCCACACCTCGGCGGGACGCGTCCCCACCGCTTCAGGTTATCGCATGTTTGTAGACTCTCTTGTCACGCTTCGGCCGCTAGAGATTAGCCAGGTCAAGCAGCTTCAACACCAGCTGGAAGGGGAGAGAGATTCCAAAATTCTGGTGGAATCTGCCTCTAAACTACTCTCTGGGCTGACCCAGATGGCTGGAGTGGTGATGGTGCCACGCCGGGAGCAGGTGATCTTTCGGCAGATTGAGTTTCTGCCGCTCTCTGGGAACCGTGTGCTTGCCATTCTAGTGACCCGTCAAGGGGAGGTTCACAACCGCATCGTCGATACCAGCAAACACTACTCCGCCTCCGAGCTTGAACAGGCGGCCAATTTGCTTAATCAACACTATGCCGGTGAGGGACTAGAGGAGATGCATCGGCGGTTGGTGTCGGATATGCAGGAGACCAAAAGTGATATGGATCGAATCATGGCCCGTGCCCTGGAGATAGCTGAGCAGGTGATTGATAGCACCAGTGACAGCGGTGACTATGTGATGGCTGGGCAGACCAACCTGATGGGGTTTAATGAGTTCACCCAGATGGAGCGCCTGCGGGAACTTTTCGACTCATTTGCCGAGAAACATCAGCTGCTGCAACTGCTGGATGCGTCGATGCAGGCTAAAGGGGTTCAGCTATTTATTGGTGAGGAGTCTGGCTACAAGACCCTCGATCAGTGCAGCCTGGTGACCGCCTCTTATGGTACCGATGACGAGGTAGCGGGAGTTCTGGGAGTGGTTGGCCCTACCCGCATGGCTTACGACCGGATCATCCCTATTGTCGATATCACTGCAAAAATACTCGGTGCGGCCTTGAAATCCCGTTAACCACCCCCAACTTGTGGTTGTTCAGTAACTTAGACTCTGCAGCTTTAACCCTGTCAGGGTTCATATTTGTCTATCTATTTACTAGGGGTTCTCTGAATAAGTCATGAACGATTGTCTTGCGCTCAGGAGGCGCAGTATCGGTGTTGAGCACTTGTTGATAGCCAGCTATCAGCTACACGCAACGCCTTGATTTCACGTCTTCTGAGTACAATTCAATCAGTTCTGACTTATTTAGGGGTTCCCTTTAGAGTGTTCGAGGAACAAAGAATGTCGAATGATCAGGAGGTGACTGTCGATGAGATCGAAGTCGAAGCCGCTGAAACAGTTGAGCAGGAGACTGAAGCCGTAGAGCAGGAGATTGAGTCTACAAAAGAGCTCTCCCCTGAAGAGCTGACCCTGATGTTGGAAGATGCCCGCAGCAAGGCGGACGACCACTGGAATCAGTTGGTCCGCAGCAAGGCTGAAATGGACAATCTGCGCAAGCGTCAGGAGCGCGATCTTGGGAATGCCCACAAATTTGCCCTGGAGCGCTTCGTTAACGAATTGCTGCCGGTGCGCGACAGCATGGAGCTGGGTCTTGTCGCTGCACAGGATGAAAATGCTGATATCGAAAAGTTGCGTGAGGGCACTGAGCTGACCCTGAAGCTGTTTGGTGATGTTATGGGGAAATTTAACGTTATCCAGATCAATCCTGAGGGAGATCCGTTCGATCCAGAGCTACATCAGGCGATGGCAATGGTCCCGAGGGATGATGTTCCCCACAATACCGTGGTGACGGTGATTCAGCGAGGTTATAGCCTCAACGGACGCCTTGTAAGACCTGCCATGGTCATGGTCTCCCAAGGAGATACGGCAAAAGTGGATGAACAGGCTTGAATAAGCGGGCTTAGAGCCCCATCTGCACACTAATCTTAAGATATATAAATCCAAAGAATTGAAGATTCACCAGACTGGAGATACCTGAAAATGGGAAAAATCATCGGAATCGACTTGGGTACCACCAACTCCTGCGTAGCAGTGATGGAAGGTGACCAGACCCGTGTTATCGAAAACAGTGAAGGCGATCGCACCACACCCTCAATCGTTGCGTTCGGTAGCGATGGAGAGGTACTGGTCGGTCAGTCTGCAAAGCGCCAGGCGGTGACCAACCCGACGAACACACTGTATGCCATCAAACGCCTGATCGGTCGTCGTTTTGAAGACGATGTGGTACAGCGTGATATCAGCATGGTGCCTTACAATATCGTCAAGGCAGATAATGGTGATGCCTGGGTTGAGGCCAATGGCAAGAAGATGGCAGCCCCTGAGGTTTCTGCCAAAATCCTGCAGAAGATGAAGAAGACCGCCGAGGACTACCTGGGTGAAGAGGTAACAGAGGCGGTCATTACCGTCCCCGCTTACTTCAATGATTCTCAGCGTCAGGCGACCAAGGATGCCGGACGTATCGCTGGTCTCGATGTCAAACGCATCATTAATGAGCCTACCGCGGCGGCCCTGGCCTACGGTATGGACAAGAAGCGCGGTGATCAGAAGCTGGCGGTCTATGACCTCGGCGGTGGCACCTTCGATATCTCTATTATCGAGATTGCCGAGATCGATGGTGAGCACCAGTTTGAGGTGCTCTCCACCAATGGTGACACCTTCCTCGGTGGTGAAGATTTCGATATGCGCATCATCGACTTCCTGGTCGAAGAGTTCAAAAAGCAGCAGGGCTTTGATCTGCGTAACGATCCACTCGCCCTGCAGCGCCTGAAAGAGGGTGCCGAGAAAGCGAAGATTGAGCTCTCTTCCGGCCAGCAGACCGATATCAACCTGCCCTATATCACCGCCGATGCCACCGGCCCCAAGCATCTCAACGTCAAGTTGACCCGCTCCAAGCTGGAAGCACTGGTTGAAGAGCTGGTAAACCGCACCATCGCGCCCTGCAAAACGGCTCTCAATGATGCGGGGCTCACTGCCGGTGAGATTGATCAGGTGATCCTGGTAGGTGGCCAGAGCCGCATGCCCATGGTGCAGAAATTGGTTGAGGAGATCTTTGGCAAGGCTCCTCGTAAAGACGTTAATCCAGATGAAGCTGTAGCCATTGGCGCGGCTGTTCAGGGTGGCGTACTCGGCGGTGAAGTGAAAGATGTACTACTGCTTGATGTGACCCCGCTCTCCCTTGGTATTGAGACCATGGGTGGCGTGATGACCAAGCTGATCGATAAAAACACCACCATCCCGACCAATGCCAGTCAGGTCTTTTCGACGGCCGATGACAATCAGACTGCAGTTACCGTTCATGTCCTTCAGGGTGAGCGCGAACAGGCAACCGCTAACAAATCACTGGGACGCTTTGATCTATCAGATATCCCGCCATCTCCTCGGGGGATGCCTCAGATTGAGGTGAGCTTTGATATCGATGCCAACGGTATTCTTCATGTCTCAGCCAAAGATAAGGCGACCGGCAAGGAGCAGTCGATCATCATTAAAGCCTCTTCGGGCCTCAGTGATGATGAGGTTGACCGCATGGTCAAGGATGCCGAGGCTCACGCCGATGAGGACCGGCAGTTCCAGGAACTGGTACAGGCACGTAACCAGGCTGACAGCATGATACACGCCATCAAGAAGTCGATGGAAGAGTTGGGTGACGACAAGCTGGAAGCTGGCGAGAAGGAGTCTATTGAAGCGGCCATCAAGGAGCTTGAAGAGGCGGTAAAGGGTGATGACAAGGATGATATCGAAGCCAAAACCAAAACCCTCACCGATGCTTCCGCTAAGATGGCTGAGCGTCTCTACGCTGAGAAAGGTGGTGATGCGGATGCTGCCGCAGCGAGTGCAGGTGACTCCGGTGCTGCTGATGATGATGTGATCGATGCCGAGTTTGAAGAAGTAAAAAACGATAAGTAAGCGGATATCCGACGGGCCAAAGCTGCCCGGTTAACAACCGCAAAAGCGTGGAGGCGTGGAGAGTGAACGACACTTTTCGGGTCTTCGCGCTTTGGTGGTTTACGAAGCAGACCAACTATGTCGAAGCGTGACTATTACGAAGTTCTGGGTGTAAGCAAAAATGCCAGTGAGGCCGAGATCAAGAAGGCCTATCGCAGGTTGGCGATGAAGCATCACCCAGATAGAAATACGGGTGACAAGTCAAAAGAGGCAGAGAAGCATTTCAAAGAGGCCAAAGAGGCCTACGAGGTGCTCTCCGACCCTCAGAAACGAACTGCTTTTGATCAGTTTGGCCATGCCGGGGTTGATCCCTCCATGGGTGCCGGACGTGGCCCCGGTGGTGATGGCGGATTCAGCGATGTATTCAGTGATGTCTTTGGTGACATCTTCGGCGGTGGCGGTAGAGGCGGTGGCCCCCGGGTCCATCGTGGTGCTGATTTACGTTATAACCTACAGGTGACCCTGGAGGAGGCCGTTTCCGGCACCAAGGCCAAAATCCGCATCCCCACCAATGTGAAGTGCAACCCCTGTAACGGTACCGGTGCCAGAAAAGGATCCAAACCAAAAACCTGCGATACCTGTGGCGGTCACGGTCAGGTGCGCATGCAGCAGGGCTTCTTCTCTGTACAGCAGACCTGCCCAAGTTGTCGCGGTAAGGGTTCAATGATCGACGACCCCTGTCCCGCCTGCCGTGGTGCCGGTAAGGTGCAGGAGCATAAAACACTGACGGTGAATGTCCCTGCCGGTGTTGATAACGGCGATCGCATCCGTCTTAGCGGCGAGGGTGAGGCGGGCGATAGCGGCGGGCCTTCCGGTGACCTCTATGTGCAAATTGCAGTAAAAGAGCATGCCATCTTTACCCGTGAAGAGAACCACCTCTACAGCGAAGTGCCTATCAGTTTTGTTGAAGCGGCCTTGGGGGGTGAACTCGAAGTACCTACTCTGGACGGAAAAGTGGTGCTGAAGATTCCAATGGGGACCCAGTCGGGCAAACTGTTCAGAATGCGCGGTAAGGGAGTTAAACCGGTACGCGGTGGTCCTGTGGGTGACCTGCTCTGTCGAGTAACGATTGAGACACCGGTGAACCTGACGGATAAACAGAAAGATATTCTAAAACAGTTTGACCGTACCATGAAGGGTACAGGTGCTAAGCACAGCCCTCAATCTTCAACCTGGATGGATGGTGTAAAGAAATTTTTCGAAGGCGTTGGGTTCTAGTCTTATTATTTATATACGGTAAAACAAGAAGATACACTATTTAGTTAAGGTAGAATAATATGGTTCGTATAGCTGTGGTAGGTGCCGCCGGGCGTATGGGGAAGTCACTGATCCAGGCGATTAACGAGGGTGAAGGGGTAGTGCTGGGTGCCGCCACCGAAAGGGCAGAGAGCAGTCTCATTGGCTGTGATGCGGGTGAATTAGCCGCTGTAGGTAAGCTGGGTATCACCGTTGCAGACTCCCTTGAAAAGGTTATTGATGACTTCGATGTGGTGATCGATTTTACTCTCCCTGTCGCCACCATGGCCCACTTGGCAATCTGTTGTGCTAACGGTAAGCGAATGGTTATCGGCACCACCGGACTTGATGATGAGCAGAAAGAGGCCCTCAACAGTGCCGCCGATGAGATCGGTATTGTCTTCGCTCCCAATATGAGTGTTGGCGTCAATCTCTGTTTCAAGCTACTCGACATCGCTGCCCGGGTGATGGGTGAGATGGCTGATATTGAGGTGATCGAAGCTCACCACCGCCATAAAGTGGATGCCCCCTCGGGTACCGCTCTACGAATGGGTGAAGTAGTGGCCAAAGCACTGAAGCGGGATCTAAAGGAGTGTGCGATTTATGGCCGTGAAGGAATCACCGGTGAGCGTGATCCCAAGACCATCGGCTTCGAAACGATCAGAGCGGGGGATATCGTCGGTGATCATACCGTACTCTTCGCCACCACTGGAGAGCGAGTGGAGATTACCCACAAAGCCTCCAGCCGTATGACTTACGCCAACGGTGCCGTGCGTGCTGCCAGCTGGATCTTTGAGCGTAAAAACGGCCTGTTCGATATGCAGGATGTGCTCAATCTGCGTTGATAGTACGCTGGATTTATCAGGTTCTATTTAAATCCTAAAAGCTCCGCTCTCGGAGCCAGGATCGGTGCAATGTTCATCGCGGCGAGGGCACCGCTCCTACATTAAGAAGCACTTCAAAGTTCTCTATATCATTCACGGAGTAGTGCCTATGTACGAATTCAATATCACCCTCAATCAACCATTTGATCAGGCGATGGAGCGGGTACGTCAGGTTTTGATGGAGCATCAGTTGGGTATCGTCAGCGATGTGGATGTTCAAGCCACCTTCAAGGCCAAGATGGATAAGGATATACCCGCTTATCATATTCTTGGCGCCTGCAATCCCAAGCTGGCTGACCGGGTACTTACGGCAGAGCCCAATGCAGGTGTACTGCTACCGTGTAATCTGATTATGCGTGAGCAGAGTTCAGATGAGACTGTTGTCAGCTTTATGGACCCCCAAGCGGTGCTGGGGCTGTCATCGTCGGCTGAGGTAAAGCAAGTGGCCGACGAAGCTAAAGATAAGCTACTCAAGGTTGTTGCGCAGCTGGGGGGCTAGTCATGCAATCGCAGTGATTGATTGCAGGATAATTGCACATAGCCGTAAAAGGTATGTAACTATTCAGCTGGGTTCGGGGTCGGAGTCGATTGCCCACATCCATGTGGGCAATCGACTCCGACCCCAGGTGAAAACAGCGCAAAAATAGGGTTAGCTAAATAGTTACAATAAAGCCTTGCTCTGCGCTACTCTGTGATCTACTTTTCGGACGGTTACTAATCACTTCGATTGGAGGCGCTTGATGTTAAAACACGCTATCTCCATTTTCCGCATCCTTCTCTTCATACCACTACTGCTGGCATGTAGTTCAGATGAGCGCACTCCAGAAGAGCAGATAAGGGCGATGCTCACCGCAGGTGAAACGGCGGTAGAGTCTCGTTCTGTCACTGCATCTGCTGCATTTATCTCCGAACGCTACAATGATGAATCCGGTCGGCAGCGCAAGGATATTATGCGCCTCCTTGCTGGCTACTTTCTGACACATCAGAAAATTTACCTGCTGGTTCAGGTCAACCGTATCGAGTTGATTGATGAGAATAGGGCAGAGGTACTTCTGTTTGCCGCTATTGCCGGGCGACCGGAGACTTCACTGGAGCAGCTCTTCTCCCTGCGTGCCAATCTGGTGCGCTTTGATCTCAAGCTACAAAAAAAGGGGGAGGAGTGGCTTGTCTACAGCAGCCGCTGGCGCCGCGCCCAGCAGTCAGATTTCATGGAGTAAGTGTTGGCCCATTTTTCCGATCATTTTTGTTGAATAAGAGTAACTATTCGCCTCAAATGATCAGAAAGCTGGTCTCAAAATGGAATTCCCTCGCTACGACTCCTATTCTCGGACAGGCTCCTGGGTTTCGATTGATTTGGCATCACTGTTGCAATATTTGATGCAGCAACCTTATCTAGCGAGGGGCGATAAATGGATAACCTTATTTCAACTACCGGCTTGAGTGGCTTGGTCTCTCCAAGTGACGGCGTCACTACAACGGGACCTTTACCTGCTGTTGTTGGTGAACAGGCTGATTCCAAAGGATTTTCTGCGATTCTATCCGAGCAGGGAGTATCGGCGGAAATTATAGAGAAGCTAAAGGGCTTTCTGCCGGAGGGGCAGCTTAAAAAGCTCGAATCCCTATTTGCTGATGGCAAGCTGTTGCCGCAAGTGGCAGAAGTTGCCGCAAAGATTGAAGCTATCCTTGCCGGCAAGGGCTTAACCCCTGAGGTGCTGGAGCAGTTACAGGCACTCATTCCTGAACAGAAGCAAGGGCAGTTAAAGGCCATTTTCTGGGGCAACAAACCAATGCCCTCAGGTGAAGAGGCACCAGCCGGGGCAGAGCTTGGGGAGCTCGGGGCGGCGGTAATTCAACCCACTGATCCACAGGGTATCACTCCAGCCCTGGTGGGTGCCGTGGCGAGTGCTAGCGAATCACCACAAAAACAGCCCGTGATGCTGGAAGGGAAGCAAGAGGGGAGCGCTCAAGCTTTACCAAGGCAGCTCCAGCTACGAGAAGCCCCCTTAGCGACACTACCTATAGCAACTCCCGCTGAGGGCTTACAAGCAGGTGAGAAGCTACTACCTGAGATGATAAGGCAGTTCCTGGCCCGTGGCGAAGGTGTGGATAAACCCGTTGTCTCTGCTGCTCAGAAAAATCCAGAGGATGAGTCGCTCTCGCCACTGATCAAGGGTAGTGAAACCACTTTTAACCAAGGACGACTGCCGGCTGCAGTTGCTGACAGAAATATTCTGGAGCTACCGCTAGCCGCAACCGGAATAAAGATCGCTCCTGTGCTCCCTGAAGGTGTTCCACAGCTGATTAGTGGTTCAGTAAGCCTGCCTCTGGTCAATCATGCGACACCGGCGGTGCAGAGAAGCGAGGTTCCCTTCCCAATTAACACCCCTCCAGGGAGCAATGGGTGGGATAGCGCCGTCGGTGACCGTATTCTGTGGATGGTGGGACAGAAGAGTCAGAGTGCATCTATCCGGATTAATCCTCCCCACCTGGGACCAATTGAGGTTCATGTAACCGTGCAAAAGGATCAGGCCAGCGTCAACTTTACCGCCCTTCATGGCGTTGTCAGAGATGCTCTGGAGACGGCTATACCGCGCCTGCGTGAGATGTTCAACGATAACAACTTACAACTGGTGAATGTTGATGTAAGCCAGAAAGATGCAGGTGAACAGCGCTCGTTACAGAATTTTTCCGGGCAGCCTGGGGGAGATGGCGAACAGCTTTCCGGCGCTGATGGTGGGCAGGTGGAGCATTCCGGTGGTGAGGATGAAGCATTGATTGGCATTCAAGAGCTCAATATGAGTGGCCGCGTCGACTACTACATCTGATCGGGAGGTGATTTCATCCAACTCTCTGAAGTCGCTCCGGTAAAATAAGCATGGTAACTATTCGCTGGCTTTGGGGTCGGAGTCGATTGTGTCGTAAATAGGTGCTTTTCCCATCCATCTTGGCGCAATCGACTCCGACTCCTGCCCCTGCCGTAGATAATTCAAATAGCACTGCTGTCCCGTTAACACCCTCTCCCCTTTGGGGAGAGGGTTGGGGTGAGGGGGATATATAGATAAACCGTTGATTTAATTTACCCTCACCCTGGCCCTCTCCCTCATAGGGAGAGGGAATGTTCTATTGCAGTATGTCATGTTGCTGTTGATATATGCGCC
>JBEVXV010000300.1:0-5208 GCA_040505915.1 Sedimenticola sp.
GTACAGTAATCTATGATGGCTCTGGTATTAACGATGGTCACGTGACAAAATGGCGGTATCACACACAAATTTTTGCTCTGAGTAAATACGGGATTTAAAGTCGTTTAACATCACTAGCCAGTTCAAAAGTTAATGTTACTAGTGTTTAAAGTGATATAAAGTGTGTGGAGTAAAAATAATATTACGAATAAAAGCCAATATGGACTACAGTGCTGCAGTAAAAAACGGTTGTGCCCCACCCGCAGATATACATAATGAACAAAATGGCGGAAATGTGTTTGATGAAACATGGACAGTCGTTCCAGAAAAGCGCAACAAGAAACGTGCTAGGGCCAGTACAGGTGGTGGCAGCACCCGCGTAAGTGATTCAGTAGTTGATATGCATTTATCTGAGGCCCATAATTATGAATCATTGTCCACAGATGACAAACTGAATCTCATATTATCCTCCATTACAAAAATAAATAAACTAGAAGACAAAATAGATCGTGCATTGAGCATTACCAACACATTACACGATACCAGAAAAGATGTGTCAGAACACGCCGACAGACTAACTGTATTAGAGTACAAGTCTATAGACAATGAGGCGCGTGCACGCCGTAACAACCTATTGTTTAAAGGCTTCCAAGAAACTCGTTATGAGGACTGTATTAAAACAATAAAAAGCTTCCTGAGTGATGAACTAAATATTCAGGACCGTATTGCTATTGATCGGGCCCATAGGCTAGGCAAATTCCGCCATGGTAATAATAGATTCATTATTGTTGCCTTCACCTACTTCACGGACACCGAATATATACTATCACAGTGTCGTCAACTGCAAAACAAGCCATACAGTGTTTCTAGAGACTTTCCACACGAAATCGTACAGGCCAGAAAATTGTTATGGCCAAAATACAAAGATCTACGTACACGCTATGCAGGCCACACACAACACAAGGTGAACATTGTTTATCCTGCTAAGCTCATTCATAACGGTACGGTTGTAGTGGACATGTTTCCACAATGGGACGAATTCATGCGTCGCAGCCGAGTTAGTTTTCGAGAGCTAAGTGATCAGTTATCCGGTCAGCGCACGAGCTCCGACAAACCAAAACAAAGTAGAGCGGACCCAGCGACACGGAAGCGTACGGCGCACGTCCCCCGCCGTGACATCGAGTCACTTTCCACACAGTCGGGCGCGTCATCCGTAGACGACAACACTAGTATGGACGCAACAACAATCACATCCTACGTGTTGCCATATGTCTCTCGCCCTGACACACCAACTCAGCAGACCTACCAACATTCATCGACCACCAGGTCTACTAACCTTTCACCGTCTGTTCCAAACCAGACATGCACTGCATCTGACAATAACAGTGAACCAGAGTCGCCTTCCCTTATCAGCGGACATGGTAATCCCTACGACGCAACCCGCAACACTCCGGTCAGACTGGCACATCCTGAAAACCCGGAACCGTCCCATGGAAATCGTAACAGTACAACTGAAACCGACGGTCAGCCCCGTCATTTGTCAAACACCGACACTGGCTCCGCCCGTGCTACCCCGACTAACAATGTTAAACAGACACAATAGGATTACACGGGGAAAGCCGTAAAGGCAGGTAACTCTTCACTCCGTATAGGTTCGCTAAACGTGAATGGACTTAAACGTCGTTTATGTTATCCTGAATTTGTGGAACTTATTCACACATATGACGTTTTATGTGTAATGGAAACCAATTTGGACAAATATGATAATGTTGATATAAAAGGGTATACCTTTAATGGTAAATTTCGTAAGCAACTGTCGTCCAAGAAATCTGGTGGCATTGGAATATATATTAAAGATGATATTTTACCGTCCATAGAATTTCTGCCAAATTCGTGTGATTATATATTGTGGTTCAAACTCATTAGTTCTTCTGTAAATCTTGATTCTGATTTGCTGATAGGTGCCATTTATTTACCACCGTCAGGTTCTAGATACTTGGACGAAGATCAGATGTTAACGCTTGATGAAGAAATTTTACAAAACTGTGCACAGTATAATTTCTCGCTATTACTGGGTGACGTAAATGCCCGTACGGCTTGCTTACCTGACTATATTGTTTCAGATAACTTTTTATCATCTCACTTTGATTTTGATAGCGAAACAAGCAATTATTTCCAAAAGCATGTTTTATTAGAAAATTTAGGATACCCTCTAAAAAGATGTTCTAGAGATAACAAAACAAATCCACATGGTTACTTTCTAATTGAAACGTGCAGAAATGCTAACTTGTTCATTTTGAATGGCCGAGTTGGTTCGGATAAAAATATTGGAAATTTTACATTTCGAAACAAGTCAGTGATTGATTACGCATTAGCATCCGTTGATCTTTTTAACAATATTAGCGATTTTGATATCACCGAAACAGACCCACTTTTTTCAGATGGACATGCAGCGGTTACTGTCACGCTAAATTGTAAATATATTGTACCTGCCAAAACGTCTAAAACAAAACGTAAACTACATTCGCGAAATTGGAATGATGTGATAACACAGAAGTTTTTAAATAATATTAATACATCCACGTTAAACAATCTACTAGATTTGAATGAAGACAGCAAAGAAAGCATAAACCAGATAACTAACGAAATTGCATCTGTTTTTGAAAATGCAGCGAGCCTGACCTTCCCTACAAACTATTATCATAAGACGAGCAATGATAAAACCTGGTTCGGGAGCGATTGCAAGCGCGCGCGGAAAGCTTATCATCATGCAAAAAAGATTTATCATCACCACAAAAATAGCTATAATAAAAGCAAACTTACAAGATTAAGTAAACAATATAAAAACACAATGCATAAATATATAAATAAACACAAACATAAAAACGAACGAAAACTACGTAACATGCACAATAATAATCCGAAACAATATTGGTCATTTATCAATAGTTTAAAACAAAAATCCAAACAAGAGTTACCACCTCTTGAACAACTATATGACTTTTTTAAAAATAGCAATAAGAATGATAATGGAGAATCTCAGTTCGACTTACCGCCAGAAATGTTACAAAATAGCCAAGAAATGTTAAATAACCCTATCACCGAAGGTGAAGTAGAAAAACATATATCTGCATTGAAACATTCTAAGGCATCCAGCCCATCAGACAATATTATAAATGAATATATAAAAGCTTCTAGAAACATAATGCTTCCAATCTATACCAAACTGTTCAACCACGTTCTTAACACGGGTACAATGCCCGATTGTTGGCTGGAGGGTTACATTATACCTATTTACAAAAAAGGCGATTCTAAACAGCCGTCTAATTACCGTCCAATAACACTAATTAGCTGCCTAGGCAAACTCTTTACATCAATTCTGAACACTCGCCTTACAGCATTTGTTGAGGAATATGAATTATTAAATGAAAATCAAGCCGGGTTCAGAAGAAATTATTCTACAACTGATCATATTTTCCTACTTCATAACTTGATAGAAATTCTTAAAAAAGATAAGAAAAAATTATATTGTGCATTTATAGATTTTGCAGCAGCTTTCGATTCCGTTTGGAGAGTAGGAGTGTGGCAAAAACTATTAGCATCTTCAATTAATGGGAATTTTTTCCGCCTAATTTATAATATGTATAGTGATATAAAATCTTGCGTTTTCGCTGACAGCCAAATGTCTGCTTTTTTTCCATGCGAAAGAGGACTTAGGCAAGGTGAAAATTTGTCCCCCATTATTTTTTCAATATTTTTGAACGATTTAGAATCTAACCTAGTGATTTCAGGAGCAAATGGTATACACATTAATGATGGTAATGCACAGCAATGGCTTAGACTACTTGTTTTACTCTATGCTGATGATACATTAATAATTTCAGACAACCCCACGGATTTTCAACATGCATTGGATTGTTTCTCTAATTATTGTCACGACTGGAAACTTACTGTAAATTCAGCTAAAAGCAATGTCATCGTCTTTGGTTCCAGAGTCAGACACAGATATGAATTTAAATTAACTGGTAAAGTTATAAATGTTACTGATAAATATAAGTACTTGGGTATCTATTTCACGAGTAATGGTTCCTTTGCAACCGCAAGGAAACATCTATGCGATCAAGCCAAAAAAGCTATGTATTTTCTTTACACGAGAATATACAATTTAGACATCCCTATCGACCTCCAAATAAAACTATTTGACCACACAATTGTCCCGATACTTACGTATGGCTGTGAAGTATGGGGATTCGAACCCCTAAGCATGATAGAAAAGATTCATAATGACTTCTTACGTAAAATCACAAGAACACGAAAAAGCACACCGATATATATGTTGCACGGAGAACTCGGCCGATACCCCTTATCAATAGTTGTTAAAAGTAGATTAATTGGCTACTGGAATAAGTTGATCACAGGTAAAAACACAAAATATGCATACCTTATATATTTATCTTTACTAAACAATATAACGACTGAATACAAATGGACAAAATGTATATTAAGTATATTAACAGAAGTAGGAAGATACGATTTATGGCTTAACCAACTTTCAATTCAATGTAAATCGCTTAAACTATTAATCAAACGAACATTAATTGATCAATATATACAAACTTGGAACACTAGCATGACCAATTCTAACAAAGGACGCGACTATAACAGCTTTAAAACTACACTTTCCATTGAAAGATATTTAACCATTCTACCACGTAATGCTGGCTTAAGCATACTCCGATTACGCACGGCAAACCATAAATTTCCTGTCGAAACAGGGCGTTGGGCGGGCACCGATTATAGCGAACGCCTTTGTAATTTATGTAACCTTAACGAAATCGGCACTGAATTACATTATGTATTAAAATGTCCGTTTTTCAATGATACAAGAAGACAGCTTATTCACACTAGATATATAGTACATCCGAACGAATTTAATTTTATTTCACTAATGACGACTGAAGATAAAATCACTTTATCCAATTTTAGTAAATTTGCTTCCATATTAGTAGATAAATTCCGATAGAAAACACATGTCCCTTTCATTGATAAATATCACAGTAATTATGAATTAGGAAACGTGACGCACATAATTCCCCTGTTGATGTCGTATTATCATACATGTACTACACGACTGCCCACTTGATTGTATGTCAACTTCGTGCATATGGTTTTATTGGCTGACCTACTGTTGAATGGAGCGAGTATTCTCGCAACAAAACCGCGCTTGTT
>JBEVXV010000301.1:0-2455 GCA_040505915.1 Sedimenticola sp.
AACGCGCTCCACTGGAACCCTGGCATGGAACTGTGAGATTTCCCA
The DNA here is from genome assembly GCA_040505915.1 of Sedimenticola sp. Taxonomy (GTDB): domain Bacteria; phylum Pseudomonadota; class Gammaproteobacteria; order Chromatiales; family Chromatiaceae; genus Vondammii. The sequence goes on from JBEVXV010000301.1 coordinate 46, forward strand.
CCTGAGTGTCGAGAAGGTTTCTTCTACTGGTTAAATTGCGGACATTAATTTACGTATTCTTCTATATTATGGATCATTCCGTGCCAGTAGTACTTGGTTTTAATCCGCTTACTTATCTGCTCCATCCATTGATCGCCGGACATGGGCACCTCATTATTTAGGTACCAAATGTCCCGCCTCAGTTCTGTGAGGACCGGGAGTGGTTTCGATTTTGTGTTGGGATTTTCTCTCCAAATACTACTTTGATCCCACTTGAAAATGGCGCGATTGACCAAATAATGCTTGGTAGCGCGATTTGCCAGGAATGGCACACCCTCGGCCGGCTCTGTGGCATTTATCAGCCACTGTCACAGGGTTCCAAAATCTGACTCAGATCTCTGACTATCCTTGATAATCTGCAGCTTGCCAATCCCATACGGTGTCTTCCTTTAGTGGTTCTGTACAGCTTCGGACAACAGTCTGAATGTGCGGGTCACAATCCGTCTCCGGCCACGGTCTTTTGTGCATATTCCCATCAGACCTGCACTGGCGATGTCGTACGGTCTCGGCAAAGAGTATGTGTACTGCCTCCAGAAACTGATCAGCACCGCTTCATAGCTAAGAGCACGACGTACTCTGCTTCATCGGTGAAGCACCCTCATCCTCGATTAGCACGTTGACAGTGACAATAAAACCATGCTCCAAATGGAAGCATCAAACGTAAATTTATACTCCTGGCATCAGGGACAGAAAAATAGAACAATGCATCGGTATTAGCATGTTGCTTCCGGGATGAAGAATTACTGACATGTTGTACTGGCTGAGCTCTTTCACAACCAGACAAGACTGTTGTTGTCTGCGAAGAACAAAGGGACTACCAAGTATGTACTGTCTGTACTGGCAGACAAATCTAATTACCACCACCAGCTCTGTCCGGGTGGAACAATACCCTGTTATTTGGTCAAGGCGACGGAAGCATACGCTATCACTACACGCCTTCTTGTTCCTGACTCAGTTGGACACCGATGATGTAGTCTGACGCGTCAGTGTCTGACGAAGCCATCTTTGGAAGACCAAGAATGAACGTAGTCGTCTAAGCAGCTTTCAAGTCGGAAAATGCAGATTCTTGATCAGCGTCCCAGTGGAAGGTTTGCCTTCCTGTGCGCTGGTACAAGGAGATTTCTCGTTTACCATAGTCCTTGATGAACATTTGGTGATAGTTCACCAGCCACATAAAACGCTCAACCTTGTTGGTAAATTTCTGTGTCGGCCAGTCCAAAACCATCTGGAGGTCCTGGGTGGTCATTTTTAATAGGGTCGGAAATAATAACAGCCAAGTCCCACGCTTCCCGTCTGTAACAGACCGAATTTGGTACTGAAGGCTGTCTCTCTTCATGTCGTTTGCATACAGATGGACCCTGGTATATGCCTAGTTGGTGTCCAATTTGGAGAACAGGAGCTGTCCGGCGAGCATGTTCACCATATCTTCAATATGTGGTAACGTGAAGGCAACCTTCACGGTGACCTTGTTTAGCGTTTGGTAGTCGACACACCAGCTCACACTTCCGTCCCGATTCCGGACGTACACCGGCGCAGACCACCATTCGAACACGAATGGCTCGATGACGCAGACATGCAGCATCTTTCGCTTTGAACAAAGGCCAATGACACTGGGTGCATGCACTACTGTTTCACTAATTGCGGTGTCAATGGCATGTTCAATGTATGTGAAGTTGCCCAGGTCGAACTCATCTTTGGCAAACACATCTTGGAATTACTCAAGCAGTTCACGTACTGGACCCTGTTGCACCGCAGTTAAATTCGCGACTGACTGAGTATAAAGATCTTCCAGGTGTTGGTAGAGCCGTCTACGTGTGACCTCCCCTGGTGTCAGTTCCCGGCTGTCCCATGGCGGAGTCATCTCAAATTTACCCTGTGATTTGATTGGAGACACCTCAGCCAATTCAGATAGCCGAAACATGATTGTCCGCGGTTGCCTCGTCAATACATTGGTTCTTATGGAGAGTCATATAACGATCACCCAAGTTGAAGACTCTGAGACAGAACTACTGCCTTTGGAGTAGAAACAATTGGAATCAGCCATGTTTCTTTTTCCGTGCTTTCGACCACGAAAGAAGCAGCACCCATCTCGTCATCGCAAGTGACATATGTCACCGAATTTGGCGGATTCTTTGTGGTCCGACTGACGGTAACTTCTGCCACCTTAGCAATTCCTAGGCCCGGTATAACCATCAGCATTTTCATTAATGGGGCCTGACGAGGTCCAAACCCAACGGCATACCGTCTTCAATAGGGGCGACGTAAATATTTTATTGAAATTCCTGGCTGACCCCTAAGCGTCAATGTAATGCGGCCCACAACAAACGCCTTCATTCGCAGTTAAGTTAAAGATTGATGACAGGATTTTAAC
>JBEVXV010000302.1:0-5554 GCA_040505915.1 Sedimenticola sp.
TGTGAAAACCCATGGGAGTCGATGGGAGGCAAAATAACAATCAAACATCGTCCTTACATTCCTTGAAGGTAAGTCCTCGTTTAATTGCATAATTTTGCCTCCCATGACTCCCATTGGTTCCCACAGAGACTTTAGAGCACCGCATCTTCATACCACCCAAGATGTATTAGACATGTGTACAACCCTGTACATGTACATGTAAAATCTATGTCAGCAAATTTAAAAGTTCAACTAACTAACGCAATAACCCCTGTTGACAGCTAAATTAATTCAATAACCAAAAAAGCAATCTGTCAATGACTGCTTGTTTCCATAAAGTTTGCATGACGTGCAACAGAATTATACTCGACACTTCATAATTTCCCATTACTTAGCTGTCAACACGGCTGTTTGAAATGAAATTGAATTCTCTACAGATTTGTCATAAAACCGACCAAATGTTTTAGCATTAGACCAACCAGCACATTTCAATATACTAGCCAATGGCACCCCTTTCAGTTTTGCCAAGGAAGTAGACACTGCTCTTGTGCTGTGTGCACCAAAAGTAGGCGAAATCCCAGCCTGAACCATAACCAGTTTCACCCATCGTGCTATGGTTGCCTTAGAGACACCCTTGTGCGGTTCCTGTGTGCTAATAAGTAGTTTAGACTCTGCTCCCCGTAACCCTTGTGTGCGACGCATGTACTCACGTGTGGTCTGAACAATACACAGTTTCCTGTTTTCTGGATAAGCTGCCAACACAATGTCGCCTAAATGTCGCCCTGGTTTTGATTGTTTCAACAAGTGATTTGTTTGGAAAACGACTTGCTCATCGGTAATTATAACATCCTGTAGCTGAATTAAATCCAGGGTTTGACATCTCTGGGCACTGAGTAACAAGAATAGCATGCAGAATTTTCCAGATAACTGAAATAGCGTTACATCTTCTAATTTCTCTAAATAGCATAAAACTTTCCTGACATCCCAGACTTGTGTATATCTGGGTAATGAGGGTCGTTCCAAAAACACTCCTCGCATGAATCTGCATAATAACACATCATGACTTAGATCCAACTGACCACAGATTTTTACAAAATTACACAAAGCACTCCGCGCTGTGCATAATGCACTATACCGTAATCCTTGTTGGAAAAGCTGAGTTAAGAATTCAATAATTCCACTCACAATTGGCTTAAATGGATCACTTTGTCGCGAACTTGAAAATAGTAGCCACTTCTTGATGTATACTTCATATTGTTTCTTCGTGGCATGCCGCCAAGAATTGAGGATGATATCGGCAGACTGTCCTGAAATTTGTTGACGGCGCAAAGCTTCCCGGAGATACGAAAAACACCCAATCGCATCTGTTTTAGTGGGTGTTTGCAGTCCGGCTTGTGCGGCAATCTCAGAATGTTCTGCGCGTTTGGTAATACATGTGATTGTTCGCACACCAGGTGAAGCAGGGATGCCCACCAATTCTGGGTGGGCCATATCGGGCAAATAATCACGGCTTCTGTCAAGTCCTCCACCACCTTTTGTAGCACTCTTGGCAGGAGGCTAAAAGGAGGAAACACATAATATAATCCTTCTGCCCATGCTAAAGAAAAACAATCTGTTGCAAATGCATTTGGATCCGGTCTAAGCGAAGCATACTGAACGAGTTTGTGATTTAGTCGCGATGCGAACAAATCTACCGACATTTCCCCATAAGTGTTTTGAATCTCAGCGAATACATTGTCACATAGGGACCACTCTAGATCATCATTAAATTTCCTAGAAAGTCGGTCAGCATCTACGTTCATTTTCCCCGGAATATGTGCGGCACTCAAATGAATGTTCCTGTCAATGCACCAAAACCATATATCACGCGCTAAACTGTTCAACACATGTGCACGGCCCCCATATTTGTTAATGTAAGCGCAACTGGTAACGTTGTCCATGTATACACGTACATGCTTATCAGTTAGATCTTTGCAAAAGGACAATAAGGCTAACTGGCAGGCTTTCAATTCTAAGACATTAATATGACATTGCTGTTCATCGGTTGACCAACGGCCCCCAGTCTGGCTACCGGTTGAGGAATTTCTAGATCCCCACCCACCCAAAGACGCGTCTGTGTAGATAACTAAGTCGGGCGGTCTGCGGGTGACTGTCTTAGCACTACCCAACATGTTAGCTATCCACCATTGGATAATGGGCCTAATCTCTTCAGGTATAGACATAAAGGAATCAAAGTTCCCCCGTTTCCTTCGTAACATAGCATCTTTCACCAATTCCAGAGGTTTATAATAGAGAGGCGCATACTCAACCCCCGGCTCCGCTGCGACCATTTTCCCAATCAGTTGAGCAAATACCCTAATCGTTACCCTTCGGAATCTTAACAAATCCAAGCAACACTGAATTAAATCAGACTTCCTTTCAATTGTTAATCGCACAGTCATTGTTTCTGAACATAATATAAATCCCACAAATGTAATTTGTTTGGACGGAATGAGAACGGATTTGGATGGGTGAATAGTGAATCCTAAACTATCCATCAGTTGCACGGTTTCTCTAATATTATGTTGACAGTCAATGTAAGTGTCACCTTGTAAACATGAATCATCAATATATGCAGTACTTATATGGCCGTTCCGGCGTAAGACTGCAAAAACTGTCTTTAAAACTTTACTGAACACCCTCGGGCTGCAAGCCAGACCCATGACCAATGCTGTAAACTGATATTTCTGTCCTGAATACCAAAACCGAACATATTTCCGATCCTGTGCTCTTAAAGGCAGGCTATAAAAAGCTTCTGACAAATCAACACTTCCGAAATAACAATTTTCCCGCATTGCATTTACTGCTGTTTTTAATGTCTCCATTTTAAAATGTACATGTTCTACATAACATTCGTTAAATTGTTTTAAATTTAATATAATCCGAATTCTTCCATCTTTTTTCGGTCTAATAAATATATTAGAGATAAACTCATCAGGGTCCCTCCCATTTACAGGTTCAATAATCTTACACTTTAGAAACCGAGAAATTTCCTGATCAATCAGATACTGTTCAGAACTGTCAAATTGAATTGGTTTAGGTACATGCACTTGGGACGGACAGGAAGGTAACTGCATCCTGTAACCACAGACAGTTTGTAAAATCCATTTATCCCCAGTAATATTCTTCCATTGGTCTAAATATAATGCAGTTTTCCCCGCAATAAAATTGTCAGGTGTGTTTTCGAGTTCATAGTCAGAGGGGAGTGTACATGTACTTACATTCTCTATTTCTTCTGTTGTCGGTTGGGATACGGGGACCTCTGTCCCTTCGCCCGTGAGTTGTACTGACTTTGCTGGAAGCTCCCTCGTCCAGACTGCCCGTAGGTTCCGCCACTGTTTGACCCACGGGGCCGCCCGTAATTCCAGGCACTGTTTGGTGGAGGGACTCGCCCGTAATTCCCCGCATTGTTTGGCAGAGGGGACCGCTGCGGGTAATTCATCGCCCCCCCTTTCTTGCCTAAAAAAGGCTTCTTTGGGTCACGTTGTGCTGTCGGTGTCATATTGACTGACTTATTGTCATCAAGAGCCTTTGTATCTTCTTGCAATTTGTCACCGAACAATTTGGTGGCCGAGATGGGCTGATCCAGCCCACACAGTGACTTGAATCTAGGGTTTAACTCCTTCTTAATGTTATCTCGCCGGGCCTGATTTGTCGTGGTAATGGAATCGCAAAGAATTTTGAATGTGTCCACAACCAAACCTTTCAGCACCTCCTCATTGCATGTTTTGGCATGTAGCAAATCCATTGCACGTGCAACTGGCACCATCGCCAAGCTGAATTGTCCCACAGATCGTTGCAGTAAGACATCGCTTGTCCTTGTTTCATGTTTCAGTTGCCGCCATAGGAATGTATCAATTCGTGGCACTTGTAGGTTGGTCAAATTATCTGGCCGCTTGTGAGTTTCTCTGATTTTGGTCATCTTTTCTTTATCGGTGCCCCCACGCAGGGCCTGGTTCAGAACAGCGGCCAATCCGTCGCTGATGTTGTCGCCGGTGTCCCCTTCTTCAGCATAAAATTCTTTCAAGTCTGAAAGAATGTTATCTTCATCAGCCCCACTTCTGTCATCATCTTGGTCAGTCGCCAGGAAGACATCAATGTCATCATGCCCATCTGCACCATCTACCTGTACCACCGGCTCGGTCACCTTCCTGCGTTTACCCCTCGCGTTCTCATCAGGCTCTCCGGTACTCCCGCGCTTTAAAACTGTTACTTCACTCTCTAGTCTATGAACACTGTCCGTCAATTTCTTCAAATTTTCAGATTGTGCTTCCATTGATTTCATACCATCTGACACACTAACTAACATGTGTTCGCCTTTCTCCAAAAATTTATCCATTGTCATTTTTGGCGCAGTTTCGCCTCCATGGGTGTGGCCATCTTCACCCGACGACCCTGGAATCTGGCTGTCCGCCATATTCGTGAGTTCCAGGCAATAGTGTCTATCGGTTGCCAGTCCGGCAATAAACCGAAGACCTGATACAGTATATAATGCTGTCACAGCCTACAGTGGCATTCAGCCAAGCTCTCAACGTCACCTCTATGACGCCAGACAATAATTCCTTCCACCAGAATTACAAATGTATACTCAAACTTTACAATTTGTCCATCATTAACATCAAATTATTTATCCTCCTTCAAATATAATAATAATATAATATAATCCAGTTCACAAAGTCATCTTTTCTATTATCCGGAATGTAGTACTGAACATCCAAGTGATTTAATTTAAATCCTCAAAATAAATCCACCAGCACTATCAATTAGAACCACTCTATGCAGACACCAAGCTTACAATGACCTATGCAGATATTGGGTGGCATATCTCTCTGTGGGAACCAATGGGAGTCATGGGAGGCAAACTACATATATCACTAAACAAAGTTTAATGAAACTAGACAAATTGCGTCTGTAAGACACAGCGATTGCGGTGCTTGTCAAACATGGTGTAGCTGTATCAAACAAGATATAGCTGGAAAGAGTGACGGGCACACGGACGGACGGCCGCACAGACGGACGGACAGGTTAAAAACACAATGCCCTCTGACTTATCGTCATGGGGCATACAAAAGAAACACGATATTGTAACATGTTCATAACAAGACATGGTAGGTTACTGTACATAGAGGATATTTGTTTCATTCAGTGTAAGATCGAATTTTATTTCACTGAGTGAACATCCAACATGGTATTTTCACGAATGGCGAATGCATGGGTGAAAATACAATGCTGGGTGTTCAGGAGGTGAAATAAAATTGATTATACAATGTACATTGAAAGAAACACATTTTCTTTTCTTGTTTATGACTTAATGATGTTTTATGACTATTATCAAGCAACATTAAATCTTAGTCAACATTACGTATCACTACATATCATATAAGTGAAGAAAACAAAAAATAATTAAGAAAAAAATACCGCCCACGAGGTATCTAATTTCCCAGATAATGGTCGCAAGTGCATTTTGGCCAAGTTACAGAGGGGGGTCATTATTCTATGGATGGAAAAGTGACCCCCACCCCCTATCTCCTTTAAT
>JBEVXV010000303.1:0-7576 GCA_040505915.1 Sedimenticola sp.
AGCTGGGTTACGATGCCTTCCATGGCCTTCCTGGCAGAGTAGTATTGTGATTACCGGGTGGTGTCCCGAGAATACGTCTGCAATAGAAACTGCTGATAGGCAGCACTGGTTAGTTCAATACATACTAACCTCTATAGTTAGGGGGTTCATGTGTTTTTTTTTCTTTCATTATACTCCATTCAATGTATAATCACATTATAGGCACTGTCAATACAAGTCCAATGAGCCATATTTTATTGAAATCGGTTAAATGGTTCCGGAGATATTCCATTTTATGTCGACCCAATTGTACCACATTTCGCGTCATTTTGCCCATACAAAGAGATGGGGAGAAACGGCACCGAAAATGGCGAAAATTTGCCTACCAATTGACGAAAATATGGTAATATTTCAAAAACCAATGTATAACCAGCCATAAAACCAGATGTTTTATGTATGTTACTAATTATTTTGTTTCCTAATATTGCTTTCATACATTTTTCTTCAAAATTGTTTGTTTTGGGACGGTAAAATAAGTGAATAAGACATATTTTTGTCAACAAAAATAATATTTTCTATTTATTTTTTTAACTTTTTCACTATTATTATCACCATGATGTCATTGTGTTTCCATAAATCAGTACTACATTCAATACAACAAGTTGTGGGTAATCAGCACAAGAATGTCTATATATAACTTGAGAAATAAGCAGTTTCCAAAATTGGTTACCATGGCAACCATACATGAAAATCAGTATAAATATAGAATCTGACCGTTTTATCATTTGTATGAAATTCAAAATATGTTATTTAATTAAAGCCTACATAAATATCAACACAAATGAAAATCTATATATAATTTTGAAATAGGAAATTAGTTACCATGGTAACAGATTTTGAGAAACCTGCATATTTCATAGAAATATTATTTTCATTCAACATTTTACCCCTGTTCGTCATATTTTAACATATTTATCAATACTATGCTACGCACGTACTAGGTATTGGTAGACTGTAAATAGTGAAATATGTCCTTTCAAATACCGGTTACCATGGAAACCATTTGTGAAAAAATCAATTTATATATATATTGACAGTTTTATCATCTTTATGGCGTGACAAAATTGTCAATTAGGGTAATTAAAGCCGTATGTAAGTTTGCACAAATGTATAAATATATAATACATTTCAGAAATATGTAATTGGTTACCACGGTAACAGATTTCAAGAACCTGCATATTAATATACAGATATTTCATGGCCATTCTGGGAACTGTCAAAACTATTGCCCCGAGGTGCTGTGGACGACAATATGTACTATTACATTAGTGCATCGGGTCATCCACAGCACCGAGGGGCAATAGTTTTGACTGATTTTACACATGATGAAAGTTGTGAAATATGCCTGTTTCGGTTACCACGGAAATCGCTTGTGAAACTAGAAATGTGGCCTGTCGGCACACCGATGCCTCCAATGGCAGCCAAATAACTAAGTAATTTAAGTGGTTCAATATCACATGAGGATCACAGATTTGATATGTTAGTGATGTACACAGCTAGACAATGAATGTGTGCAAGTTTGGTTGCTGTAACCCAAATAGTATTGAAGATATAAGCTTGACAAAAACTTTAAGATTGACGCCGTATGGATAACGATAACACTATATATGCCCCCTGACTTTTAGTCAGATAATTATATAAATTAATATCATTAATTTTACTTTTATATAATTTCCAATACGGGAATTAATTAAAATATTAGATACAGATAACTGAAACATGTATTATCATGGACACGGATGTCCCGACTGGCAGCCAGTTTGCCAGCCAGAAAAAAGAGAAAGTCCAAAACATGGAGACAGTCGTATAGGTTGTTTTACGATGTACACCACTAGGGGATGATGTCGCCCAAGTTTGGTGGCTGTATGTGTTACAGTTGCTGAGAAACGGACTTAAACGCAGAAGGAAATCGACCATTTTCGGCGTACATACGGACAAGGGTAAAACATAATGTCCCCCAAATAAATTTTTGGAGACATAAAAATTAGTTTGGACATAAAAACATGTATATTACATGAAAACTAGTTTCACAATATGGTTTATAATATAAGCCATACCTGTGTACATGCATATATTGTATCCTATATAATGCACATATCAATGTCTTCCCCGCCCGGGGGAGCGGCGGGCAACCCCCGGGAAATTAGACACATGTTAACATTGATTGTCTAATTCCCGTCAGTCGGGATTAAATCTATGTCTATTTCCCGAGGTTCGGGATTGGCCTTTTCCATAGAAGACTGGATCGGCAATTTTGTGGGAGATCTAATTTCCCCACCCTGGGGCAAAATGGGCGGTCTAATTCCCGGATCTCGGGAATATTTTGCTGTCTAATTCCCCGCGGGTGCCCGCCGCTCCCCGGGCGGGGAAGACATTGATAGGTGCATAACTTATACAGTTTAAAGTTCTATCAGTTGCATGGGTAAGTACTATGGACGCATTCGATAGCAACTGTGAGTGCAAATTTCCTAATATCGGCTGCCGTATAAATGAGGCCATGGGTGATCCATTTACGAACATTTAATTTAATGACATGTAAATAATTAGACAATTTCGCAGACCAAGTCTGTGGTTTTCCTTTTCTATAGATTAGAGACCTTGCGATTTAATATGGGTAGATCTACGTGTCTGCAAACTTGTAGCTACACACATACATGTACAAGTACACTTTTCTACAAAATATGGTTGGATTAAGAGTATCCTTCATATCATCCACTGGTGTGGCACAAAAATATTCCACCCTCGTGGCCAGAAAATGTTGTTAGAAAAGCGACAAAATTGAAAAGCCGAGTTTCTGACGACATTTTCGAGCCACTTGGGTGGAATATTCTTGTCCCACACCAGTGGATGATATGAAGGATACTTTAATCCATTACGAGTACCATGTCTGATCAACTAAGTGATCGAGTGGGCAAAAATACAACAATTTTAATCACTTACCTTAAATATACACGTGCACTTACCTTAAATATGAACCATGCATGTTCACAATACTATTTACCCTCCATGCTACACTGGCAGTACGGGCTGCTTTCGTTCCAGATCTCATACTTACCTTATAGGCTGGCGGCGGGTCCTCGAAAAACATTGTCTGAGCAATTTTTTGCTAAAGCTATATACAATATATCAGTTGAAAGAGGAAGTCAATTTCTGCCAAGTAGTATTTTTGTGGTCACCTCTATCCGAAATAAATGGTGTGTAAACCTTGTATCCGTACGAACCAATTGTGCCATGGTGGGGTTCGAACCCGTGGCCCATCGGCGGTAGTCCGAATAATTGGTTCGTACGGATACTGGTAATCTCTACGAGAACTTTCATGGGCAAAATTCAATGTTTACGCCACATTTATTTTGGATAGAAGCGATCACAAAAATACTACCAGGCAGATATTTATGTAGTTTGACTTCCTCTTTCAACTGACATATTGCATAGCTCTTGCAAAATATTTGCTCAGGGTCGTTAACTGGACGAGATCGATCAGTATGGACTCTGTACTATTACTTACCTTATCAGTCTAATAAAATCAGATCTCCCTTTTCCATATCGGTAAGAAGAGGCATTCTCCATTCACCATCATCATCCTCATAGGAAACAAAGTATTCAGACTTCTTACCTTGCAACGAATGTATGCTACAGACAAATCCTGCATACCATGCAATTTCATTTGTGTCGGGATCTCTGCACTTGTGTTTAATTTTCTTACCCACCAAAAGTTCTGGTTGACTAATAATTCCTGGTAACCGAGTGGATTGCTGTTTAATTAAAATTTTGTTCCTACCTTCTTTGATTTTTCGTACTAGAGATGATTTTGATGCCTCTATCTTTTGTGCGGCCTCCTCTACATCGATGTAGCTTAAATGTGGCTGTTCTTCTTCTTCATTTTCCTCTTCTGCATTTATTACAAGAATGTGCCGTAAATTTTCCTCCAGTTCCTCGATGGAATATGTTTTTCCTTTACATACCTGTTGAAATTTTTCTTTGGGGCCTTTGCTATGAAGGACTTTCTTGCGGAATTGGAGCTGCGATATAATAGCATCCTTATACTCACCTTTGGTTAGTGACTCCTTGCGGACATTGATGTCTTCTTCCGAGAGCCACAAGCCACCAATGTTGTTAAGCTTCTTTGTGAGTTTGACATTTTGGGAGTATAACTTACCTTCCTTCTGAACCTTCTGTTCCTGGCGCTTTCTCAAGAGGAGTAGCTTCTTTTCGTACAAAGAGGTTTGCTTTGCACGAAAAGCAGAGAGTAGTTGTGGTGCACTTACCCTGGCATCATTGAGGATTTCTTCCTTTGCATCACTGGACAGAGAGTTCAACCAATGGCTGGTTTTGTTGTTGGTCCACATGATTATCGACTCGTACGCTACTGTACCTGCAGATGGCTTTGTCCGCATAAGGATGTCGAGCTGGGCAAAGTCTCGCTCTGAACATGTGTTTGTGGTAGGCACATTGCTGGCTTTCTGCTGTGTAACCTGATCTGGAGAGAAGTACTTACCTCCTGGAAGTTGATCCTTCGCTTGTCTCTCCAGGATAAGCAGCATACCACCAGCAACAAGCTCCAAAGCCATCTGTGTGTACGTTTCGTCAACGGCGTCTCGAGACTGGAAGAGTGACGTAAATACTTCGTCCTTGTGTATTACCATGTCTGGAAAAACCTCAATGCCTGCCAGGAGTGGTGATGAATCCTTAGAGAATTCCTCTAACTTTACCTGTAGATGGTGTAGAACAGGGTTCAAATCCAAAATGCTGCCTGTTTTCTCTATGAGTCGCCACAGGGGACCGGTAATCAATTTGTCCACAATGCCTAATGCACGTATGCCGCAAAGCGATACCTTTTCCCGAATGTCGAACGACAAACTCTTCAGCAGTCCATTCGGTTCTGGCCATGTGTCCAAAAAGTTCTGTATATCCTTGGCATGATGGTAAGTGGCTCCAGCAGCATAGAACAGGTGGTTGAAACGATGTCCACGGAAAGTAATTAGTTTACTTACCTTGTCATTGGACTGCAGGTAGGTGGAAAAATGGGAACCAACCCCGGATTTGTCACAACCATGCATTGTCAGTCCTTTGCTGGCAGTACGGGTGAGGCGTGTCGCGCTGCTTTCGTTCCAGTCAAAAGAATAAGGATTCTTACCGGCTGTGACATTGTTCCCGAAGACTGATAGGCATTTGTCAACTTCTGATGCCATATTGACAAAAATGTGCATTTTGCAGAAATATGAGGAAATTGTACTTACCTCGCTTCTGACATCTGGGTCCATGGTCTCCCAGTTAGCAAATACGTCAGGAAGCAATGTTGACTTCAAATCTGCTAACTGGGAATGGAAGACTGGATTCACACTACCTTGATCAGACATGGTACTCGTAATGGATGCCACCAATTTTGCAACTGTCTCGTGTCCCTTTTCCTCATGAATTGCATCTGCAAGTTCATCGAGCTGAGTCTTAAACGCACTCAACAATGTCTCAGCATCACCAGCACTCACCTCACTCATACCAAGACTGTATGTGCGCTTCTCTGCAGTAGTCACCTGGAAGGATTGAAAGTGTCGGTGGAATTTGGTTGTGCCATCTTGGTGCAAACAATTTCCAACCGACGGATCTTCCAATCCATCCAACATGGCTACAGCGACCTGTCGCTGAGCAACGCGTTTGCCTTCTGTTACTAGACGACTTTTTACCCCAGTACTTGGAAGACGGTCTAGAGTTTTACCAGTGAGGTTCTTCACTACAACTTCCATTACCTTGTTCACCTTACCCTGACTAATGCCACATTCTAAAATAAGGGTCATGATTGTTTCACGAATTTCATTAACATACCGACCATTGTAATAGGTTGCAACAATTGGATCATTCATGGCCTCATTTATAGCCTCAAGCTCACTGATCTTTGACTGCTTTTCCTTAATTTCATTTTTCATTTTTATAATATCTTCATCGTTTGTCGAAACCATCCTGTCTTTCTTGCTCATTCTGCTAATCTTAGATAATATATTTCTCTTTGCTTGTTTCATTTCTACAATAGTATTGTCTTTCTTCTCGCTCTCACATTTCAAATTCACAATATCACTCTCCTGCTCTTTAATTGTTTGGGCCTGATTTTCTATTTTTGAGTCTCCGTTTAAATTTCTTGTTTACATTTCGCGTGCTGCCCGTGTTTGCTTTTTGTTGTAATTTATCAAGTTTTTCAAGTGTAGTCTCCAGCTGCTGGGAAAGACTATCATATTTTTTGTCCCAAACATCACATTCTCTCTTCAATTTGCAGTTTTCTTTTTCTGTTTTCAGGACTCTGTTGTATTTCTCTGTGACAATATCTAATAAATTTAATTGCGTTTCAATGTTGTGTTCACTTTCCTTTATTTGAATTTCTAAGTTTTCATTCTGAGTTTCACTTGTTTGCAGCACTCTCTTTATAGACTTGTTTTCTTTTATTAGTGACTGCGTTTGCTCCACAATGTGCACATTGGTAGGAAGGTTTTGCACTTCAGTCGTTTGTTTACTAGTACACGAGACATTTTCTTTGTACCACTGCTCAAGACCAACACCTTTTTTATCCCTGATGATTTGTTTTTCTTTCTTATATATTTTTGAAACTTTTGCTCTTAGGTATGGATCAAGAGAAGTCAGAGAATGAAATTTTGTGTCTGCCAAATTTGTATTGAATGTGGTTTTTCGAGATGTAAAGGGTTTGAAAGCTTCTAAAATGTCCTTGTTAGTTGTTACTGTTACCAGATCTTGAGTTTCTGAAGAAAAAAATTGTTTTATGGAACATGGTTGCCTGGATAAAACATGTATTTAGTATATTTGTGGTTAAATGTTCCGAATGCAGTGCCGATCCCCTTTATAATGCTATTCTGCTTTACAAATATGAAGTCATGGCTATCAAATGGTACATGTATATTTTCAATATTATAAAGTACTACAGAATATATTTTAATATATAATTTAGTATATATGGTATAAATTATAATTATCAGAATTTTACTATATTTTGATAGATCCCAACCATAGCATTATAAAGGGGTTGTACTGAACATACATGTACACATAATTTTCTTCCAATTCCTTTTTAAAGTTTAATGATCATTTGTTGGTATCGCCACAATACAATTTATGAGTATGTTCCTGAGTAAAATGTATTGCACTCAACAAATATGGAAAGTTGAATGTTATAGTGTACAGTGCAATTCAGGAAATGAAGTTATTGGAAAATGACGTTAAATAACATTGGAGATTATGAGAAACAGTTGCTTACGGTAGCCAGAAAATGTTACAACTCAAAGTGTGAGAATCAGTAAATAAAAATCAACTTAACACGAGAGCTTTTCCAATTTTGAGGGTGACAGGGTGATGGTGGAGGCGTGTCCCTAATAAGTATGGGTGGGGGATTAAACATTTATTATAATATAACAAGAAGCGCATCGTTAGCACTAAGCTAATCCCCTCGCTGGCAGCCTTGATAGTAACGTAAATGCGAAGTTCTATTTCGTGACATTGACCTTCGGCGTAGGAGCCTGGGTACACATGTGACACTCCA
>JBEVXV010000304.1:0-3262 GCA_040505915.1 Sedimenticola sp.
TTTATCTAGTTTCCTTTAGATGCGTTAACCGCACTTACATATAATCACTTAACAGCTGATTATACGACACGCACATGTATTGGTGTTACTCGACACGCACGGATAACGGAATAATATTGCATTTGTTCTACTCATGTTCTCTGTTATTTCCACAGTTAATTACTCCCCTATCCATCAAGAAGATTTTGCCGTAATAAATCATTGGCAACGCCATCCGAGCTGAGATGGGTTTTATCGACTAGCTCAATCGATTCCTTCGATTCCATGTAAACAGGCATTCCTAAAGCTGGCTTGGAGGAGAAGATACTTCTTTTTTAAAGCATTTAGATAGTTAATGCAAGGTTTTTGGGTAACTCATGGGTTGCCATGAAAAAAGGGGGACAGCTCTAACATTCCAATATCACGCCACTCTCCTCAGGCTTTTTTGTGAAAGTAGGATTTTCTGATCACCGCATCTACTGCATTGATCAGAAAACCCAGAGCTTAAGAATAGTGTCTGTAAGTGACTTCAGTCGCGGAGGACGTAGCTCCAAATCCTGACAGTGTGCCAAATTCCATCGCGACTGAAGTCGTTCCTACGCATGGGGGTGATGATTATGTGGGGTAGTAGCGAGGTGTATAGCTAGCCATGTTGAAAAAGCTGGCTTAATAGAACACGCTCTTATGCCGCCTGAGTCCGCTGTACCTGCACCCGATTAATAGCCGACAGCACCGCTTTTAGCGAGGCGCTTACTGTATCCTGATCAAAAGCAGCTCCTGATACCCGCACACCATCAATATTGAGCTGAACATAGGCCGCAGCCTCTGCATCGGTTCCCTCGCCGATGGCGTGCTCACTATAATCGACCACATTTAGCTTTTGGCCACTATAGTTTGCCCAGGCATCGACAAAAGCCGAAATAGCGCCCTCACCCTCGCCTCGCAATTGCTGCTCCTTACCGCTATCGGTAAGAGTGACATCGATCAGGTCGCGTCCATTGCGATCGAGCCGGTAGCCGTTGAGCTGGATTGGCCCGCCGTCAGCTACAAAGTGTTTACAAAACGCTGCGTAGATGATCTCACTGCTGATCTCACCGGCTTGCTCTTCACTGGTACGCTGCACCACCTGGGCAAATTCAACCTGTGCCCAACGCGGCAGCATCAATCCGTAGTCACGTTCCAGGACAAAGGCGATACCCCCTTTTCCCGACTGACTGTTGACCCGGATCACCGCCTGATAATCGCGCCCGAGATCCTTCGGATCGATGGGCAGGTAGGCCACCTGCCAGGGCTCATCGGGCTTCTGCAGATGGAGACACTTGCGGATCGCATCCTGATGACTGCCGGAGAAGGCGGTATAGACCAGTTCACCGACCCAGGGGTGGCGTGGGTGTACGGGAATACCGGTACACTCAGTGACTATCTGGATGATCTCATCGGGATTAGAGATATCGAGCTGCGGATCGACACCCTGGCTGTAGAGGTTCATCGCCATGGTGACTATATCCACATTGCCGGTACGCTCACCGTTGCCCATTAGGGTGCCCTCCACCCGATCGGCACCGGCCAGTAGTGCCATCTCACTGGCACCGACAGCACAGCCCCGGTCGTTGTGGGCATGTACCGACAGGATAATGCTGTCGCGGCGGCTGATATGGGTGGCAAAGTACTCCACCTGATCAGCAAACATATTGGGTGTCGCCACCTCCACGGTAGCCGGAAGATTGATGATGCTGGGGTGCTTTGGGGTAGGCTGCCATACATCCAGTACCGCCTCACACACCTCGACGGCATAATCCATCTCGGTGCCGGTAAAGCTCTCTGGGGAGTATTGGAATACCCACTCGGTCTCTGGATGTTTGGCCGCTTCACGCCGCAACAGCTCGGCGCCGTGACGGGCAATGGCGGTAATACCGTCCCGTCCCTTGGCAAACACCCGCTCCCGCTGCACGGTGGAGGTGGAGTTATAGACGTGAACGATCGCCCGCTTTACCCCCTTGAGAGACTCGAAGGTGCGCACCACCAGATCCTCACGGGCCTGAACCAACGCCTGAATGGTCACACCCTCTGGGACCTTGCCCTCTTCGATCAACCAGCGGGTAAAGTCGTAGTCCGGCTGACTGGCGGATGGGAAACCGATCTCGATCTCCTTGAAACCGAGCTTCACCAGCAGACGCCAGAGGCGCTGTTTCTGCTCCACACTCATCGGCTCCAGCAGCGCTTGATTACCGTCACGCAGGTCGACGCTGGCCCAGGTGGGTGCTTCGGTGATGATGTGGTCAGGCCACTGACGGTTCTCAAGAACAACGGGGGGTGCCGGTCGGTATTTCTGGTGGTCAAACGGTTTCACTTCTCTTACTCCTCGAGTCACTGCATTCGAAAAATTGACTATCCTGCCGCTCCTTGTGGGATCGGTTTTATGACCCATCGCCGGGTAGGCGAGGATCTCTGGTGGCCGGTGGTAACCGACAAACAAAGAGTAAGCGAAAAAAGCGGGTGAATGTTTGCTATTAAATCAATAATTTCGCCATATTAGATATTTAATTGCTTTATTAAACAAATCAACGCAATATTATAGCTGTCTATAGGTGATAGGAGCAAAACAGTGGTGTTAAATCGTTATGACAGACGTATTCTTGAGATTCTGCAGATAGAGGGGAGAATCAGCAATCAGGAGCTGGCAGAGCGCATTGGCCTCTCTCAATCACCCTGCCTGCGCCGGGTTCGTGCCCTGGAGGAGAGCGGACTCATCACCGGCTACCGGGCGATGGTGGATGCAAAAAAACTGGGTCTCAGCCTCCTCGCCCTAATCCACATCTCCATGGACCGCCACACCCCAGAGCGCTTCGCCAATTTCGATGCCACAGTGGACGCCCTGCCGGAGGTACTGGAGTGCCTGCTGATCACCGGCCAGGATGCCGACTACCAGCTGAAGGTGATCGTCCGTGACATGGATGCCTACCAGTCACTACTACTGAATAAGATCACTCGTATCGAAGGGGTTACCGGTGTTCACTCCAGCTTTGTCATGCGCCAGGTAGTGAACCGGACCTCGCTGCCTCTGCCTTGAGCAGCAGACGGTTGGGGGATATGTGGCTTCTCATCTACGAGTACACATCGCCTCAAGCCGTTCCAACTCCCGTTCACTGAAACCGGCTTGAAGACGAGCTGTTTTGTGCAATGGGCAGCTGACCCGACCGGTCATATACTCAGTCAGCAGATCAAAGTAGGTCTGTTCAGGCTCCAGCCCCCGCTGTTGACAGAGATAGTGGAACCAGCGCGA
>JBEVXV010000305.1:0-3482 GCA_040505915.1 Sedimenticola sp.
GTTCACCCGACTATGAAGAAACATATTCAGGAAGGTAGGGATATTAATTTGGCGTCTCTGCTGATCCCGTATTTCAATTGTCAGCAAGACCAAACTTCCGGCAGCGGTCATAAATTGGATCATCGGTTGAACACGGAGCTGACTTTACCACAATTTATACAAGCATTTTCTATCTATAAGAACATCATGTGTCAAGCACACCCCAGTAGAAGGCCGGAGCTAGATTTGTACGAACGGGATATTATTGACATGGCCAGTCGTTATTCTGGGAAGGGTTTTTATGAGTATCACAGGCTGTTCTCTGCCCAAGCGGCTGCCCATCTCAGATTCCATGGAATTAAGATTGATTGGTCGGTGAGAAATAACACTCTGTTTTGTTCCATATTTTCAAATTACAAAGCCAATACTTGTGCAGGCTGTGGAAGCACACTCCATATGTCTGACTTCTGTCCTTCGCTTGTGATGCGTACAAATGATTCTGTGACAAATCAGGCGGTTGCTACACCAGCGGTTCCGAATGTTGGCAGTCTGGCATATCGCGGGAACACAAGCAGGGACATAGGGGGTCGAACGCGGGTGATACATAATGGGAATGAAATTTGTAACAATTTCAACTCCCAACGTGGCTGTCGTGTTTTTCATTGCAAGTTCATTCATTTGTGCTTAATTTGCAAGGGCAAGGATCACGCTAAATTTAATTGTGAAACCTCAAAAAACTGGAAAGGCCAGGGACAGAGAATACCAACCCTGAGATAATGTCTCATGTAAGCCCTATTCAAGTTCAAGCATTGGCAGATGAGTTGAGACGACATTCTGACAAGAACTTTAGTAATTACGTACTTGATGGTTTTTTGCATGGTTTTGAAACAGGAATTTCACAGTTACCTAGGTTACCCTTTGAGTGTAAAAACTTGTTGTCAGCAATTCAGCAGCATGACATAACTTCACAGTTGGTTCAGTCTGAACTTGAAAAAGGATATGTAATCGGCCCGTTTGATTCAATACCATTTTCACAATATCGCATCAGTCCAATCGGTGTTGCGGAAGGAAAGTACTCTGGAAAAAAACGATTGATTGTGGATTTCTCAGCACCCCATGATAATATTTTACATCCAAGTCTTAATGACCTTATAGATAAGGAGGAATACTCTTTGACATATGTTACAATTGACTATGCCATATATATTACAAGGAAGCTTGGGATTGGGAGTAGATTTTGTAAAGTAGACATTAGGGATGCCTTTAAACAGATTCCTGTCAGGAAGGAGTTGTGGCCATATCAGGGCATTAAGTGGGATGATGTGTATTATTTCTATACCAGATTAGTTTTTGGCAGTCGATCTAGTCCCAAAATTTTTGACTGCCTGTCGCTGGCGATTTGCTGGATCCTGAACAACAATTATGGGGTGAAACATTGTCTTCATTTGCTTGACGACTTCCTCACGATAAATGGCCCGACGGAAGATGCTGATGGTACTATGGCTATTTTGCGGTTTGTGTTTGCAAAATTAGGTATACCATTATCACCTACAAAAACTATGGGACCAGTTACAGTTATTGAGTATTTAGGTATCATATTAGACAGCGTGAAAATGGAGGCAAGGTTGCCTCTAGAGAAAATACAGCGGATTTCTGCTCTGCTTCAAGCGTTCTCCACCAAGAAGTCTTGTACTAAAAGGGAGTTGTTAAGTCTTCTGGGACATCTTAATTTCGCATGCCGGGTGATTTATCCGGGTCGCGCATTTGTGTCCTACATGATTTCACTGTCGTCTTCGGTCAGTAAATTACATCACTACATTAAAATCTCTGCTGAATGCAGATCGGACATGAATATGTGGTCAAAATTTCTGCAAGATTGGAACGGTGTTTCAATGTTTATGAATGATGAACTTACGCTGGCCGATGACATGCAGTTTTTTACAGACGCCACACCCAGAGCATATGCTGGTTACTACTGTGGGAAGTGGTTTCAAGAGTGTTTCCCAGATTCATTCATTTCATCAGATGCTGTCGCATCTATGGCCCTCTATGAACTCTATCCCATAGTCATGGCTGCTGTGCTGTGGGGTGACAAATGGGCCAAGAGAAGAATTGTGGTTAATTGTGATAATGCAGCTACAGTGGACATTATCAATAAAGGCCGGTCGAAAATTCCTTTCATTCAGAAATTTGTGCGTAGATTGATATGGTGTGCTGCTAGGGGTCAGTTTCTGATTATTGCGAAGCATATAGCTGGTAAAACTAACACTATCGCTGATGCTTTATCCCGCTTTAACATGTTGCAGTTCCGACGGCTTGCACCAGCTGCAGACAGGCTACCAGAGCGGTGTCTTCCGGTTTCCGAGCTCCAGCTGAATTAGAAAGGGAAGTAGCTAATTTGTGGTCAGCGTCGGTGGCCCCTACGACGAGGTCTGTGTATCAGAGAGGCATGCAGTGTTTCACGCAGTTTCTTGCACTGTCAAGCGGGAATACATGGCAAGCAGCTTTACCTTCTGTTTGTGAGGATAGGCTAATTTATTTTGTGACTTTTTGCCATAAATCATTGCAACTTCGGCTGGCTACAATTAAACTATATTTAGCTGGGATTCGTTTTCATTACCTACAAGCGGGAATGGATAATCCTATGTCTGGTACTGATAGACTTCAATGTATTCTGCGTGGTATAAAACGTCGCCAAGGAGATACTGCACATACCAGAATGCCCATCACTTTCAACGTCCTCAGTCAGATATGTGATTTGTTGCATTCAGGAGTTTTTGCTCCGACATTGGATTTGACGTTACAATGTATGTGCTCGCTGGCATATTTTGGCTTCCTTCGATGTGGGGAGTTCACAATTAAATCATTGATCAATGACTCCGATTCGTGTTTGAAGTGCAAGGATGTGTCGTTCGCGTCAGATAACTCTATGTTTTGTCTTACCCTACCCACTTCAAAAACGGATCCATTCAGGGTGGGTGTGGATATACCTATCTACAGGAACAATTCAAGGGTAACATGTCCGGTGTTATTGATGGAGCGATATTTGAGTCTACGTAGATCTGGCGCGGATTCATCCCAGCTTGAGTCACCACTGTTCGTCGATGAGGAGGGTAGACCCTTTACTAGATCAAAGTTTTTGGGTTATGTGAAACAAGTGTTATGCAGACTCGGTTATGACGAGAACATGTATAGTGGTCATTCATTCAGGATTGGTGCTGCGAGCAGTGCGGCGGCAGCTAGGGTGGAAGATCATATGATACAAACTCTTGGCCGATGGTCTTCATCATGTTACACCCGATATATCAGGGTTGAACGTAGCGCGATACAGGCCGCTCAAGCACAAATGTGCCAATAGTTCCAGTATCAGGTATTCAGTATTGGCTAATTGTTAGTACGGGGGGTGGGTTAGAGGGCAGGGTAATGGTGATAAATAATTCATCCTCTTGGGGGCACTCACTGCTATTTTGTGGAAGAAAATATCAATTCGTTTTGGACTATTT